>CAYJFU010000020.1:0-5184 GCA_964369445.1 uncultured Oscillospiraceae bacterium
AACTAATTTTTCAGCAGAACTTTTCCTCCTTTTTCATTTTTACTTAACAGTGCCTGGTTATTTATATGTTGCAAAATTTTCATTTCTACTGCTGCCGTGTTTAGACTGCCTCCCCGCCATCGTCGAGGAGGCAGTCTAAAACACATTACATATTTGTGTGTGCTAATGCGACAAGCCCCTGTAACCCCTTTATGACTATGTCGTTATTATACTCAAAAAAATGGTGACAAGCGCTATGCTGTCACCAATAACTGGTTGATTGTAATGAAAAGCAGACAAACATTTTTTCGCCTACCCCTTAACCATAATAAACACTGAGAAAATCCCATCGCCGTACTCTATTTCACAGTTACCGCCCATTCGTGCCACCGTGGATTTCACGGTTTTTAAACCTATGCCGTGCTGATTGCTGTCGGGTTTTGAAGTCACAAAGTCCTCGCCGGTTTTGCATATCTCTCCCTCGTATGGGTTCTTGAGTAGAAGTACAACATTGCCCTTGCTGTGACGCAGTTGCAGGTCGACGTAACCGAAGTTACACTGCTCAGCGGCAGCGATGGCATTGTCAAGCAGGTTGGACAGTATGGCTGTAAGCTGTGACGGTGACAGGTCAAGGCGGCGCGGAAGGGTTACGTCAGTCTTAAATGTTATGCCTTTTTCGACCATCACCTGCGATTTTGCGTTTAGGATACTGCCCACAACAGCGTTACCGCAGTTTATCGCACCGGAGCCTTTGCTGTTGACCTCAATGAGCTTTTCGATATAGTCACATGCCTGATCTTTCTCGTCGGCACACACCAGTCCGTTTATCGTTACAAGGTGGTTTTTATAATCGTGCCTGCCCTCACGCGCCTGCTGCAGTTCTCGCTCCAATGCGCCAAAGTGCGCGTCGATTTTTTCCAGTTGATCCTTATACTGCACAAGTTTTTTTTGACTGCTCTTCAGCTTAACGGCTAACACTATCACCGCAAATAGCAACAACACTGCTAAGAATATAAGTGCGCCGCTCATAAAAGCATCTCCTTTTCATAAAGTGTGCACAGACGACGAAACTCGTCTTTGTACGATCTACCGACGGCAAATTCTGTGCCATCGCTCATCGTGACGCTTTCGGCGGACATGCGTGTGACAAAGCTGTAATTTATTATGAATGCGCGGTGAATTCTTATAAAGCGGTGCTTTTTCACCTTCTCCCACACCTCATCGAGTGTCGAATAAAATTTGACGCAGTCCTCAGCGGTGGTGAGTACCATTCGACGCCCCTCCGATACTATGTAAAGTATCTCCTCAAACGGTATTTTGAACTGCTCTTTTGCAACGGTGTACTCAAACATTTCGTTCAGTACACCGGACAATTTAAGCGCAAGCTTTAGATCCTTAATCACCTGCTGCTCGGTGATAGGTTTTAATAAAAAGTGCATCGGTTGCACATCAAAAAGCTCGCGGTAGTACATCTCAGTGCCAGAGACAAATACTATTTTGGTGCGGTAATCATCCATGTAGTTGCGTATGTTGTCGCCAAGTTCCAGTCCTGTCATGCCCGGTATTTCTATGTCCAAAAAAATAAGGTCGTAGCTGTTGCCGCGCTTTAGATGAGAAAAAAGCTCCAACGCCGAGTAAAACACCTCGACATCAAGCGCCGTACCGTAATTTTTCTCATAACAAAGCAATGCGTTCTCGATAACGGAACACATTTCCTTTTTATCATCACATACAGCTATTTTAAACATGTGACTATTATACTATAACATTATGCGTATATGCAATAGTTTACAGCGACTTATCATAAATAATCGCTCAAATCCTGCATATTTCAACTCGCGTCCACACTATCTACTCCGCCGTCTCCCCAAGCAGGAAACTTTCAAAGCTTTCCGCCGGCATCGGTTTTGCGTAAAAATACCCTTGTGCGCTGTCACAGCCGACATTTTTCAGCAATTCGACCTGCTGCTGGGTTTCTATACCCTCGGCGACGGTGTACATTGATAGTGAGTTTGCCATATTTACAACCCCCTCGACAACGATGTCGCCACGGTTGTTGGCACTGCTTTCAAAAAAGCTTTTGTCAAGTTTTAAAATTCTTATATCAAAGTTTTTCAGCATTCCGAGCGAGGAATAGCCGGAACCAAAATCGTCAATTGATACAGCAAAGCCTGCCTCGGTGAGTTCACCGAACAGCGCACGAAATTCCGTCTCGTTTTCGGAAACTGTAGTCTCTGTCACCTCTATCTCTATAAGATTTGCAGGTACTCCGTAACCGTTCACTAGTTCTTTTATTTCGGTTGCAAAATTACTGTTTTTAAGGTTAAGCCTTGAAAAGTTAACGGATATAGGCACGCACACCCTGCCTTTGTCCATCCACTCTTTTTGATAACGACAAACTCGGCCAAGCATATATTTATCCAACTCAACAATAAAACCGTTGCTCTCAAAAAGCGGGATGAAGTCATTTGGAAAAATCATGTTGCCGTCACGCTCTATCCATCTTACAAGAGCTTCTGCACCTGTCGTTGTGCCGTTTGCAACTTCTACTTTTGGTTGCAGATAAACTTGAAACTCCTGTGCGAGGAGTGCAGTTTGCATTTTGTTAGTTATCTCGGTTGTTTTTAACAGATATTGCTTAAATTTTTCGTCATAATCCCTATAAACACCCGACTGTTGTGTTTTACAGTAACTATGTGCCATATTAACTTTACTGATTATCGCATCTATGTCCGTTTCGCCTTTTTCTATCTTGTAACGGCCAAGGCGAAATTTCACATGATGCTCCTTAAGGCCGGTAATTAAATCCCTAAACATACTCTCATACATCGTCGAGGTTTTTTCCATATCCTCAAAAAATTCATACTTTGCAAACATCAAAAACTGGTCGGCATAGACATGTGCCATCATAAACGACGGCTCGGTTATATAGTTGCTTGCCTCTGCTATAGTTTTTAAAACCTTGTCGCCCATCTCAAAAGAAAACATTTCGTTTATTGCTTTAAAATTGTCCACATCACCTTTTAGTACACAATAGGTGCCATTTGTGTCTTTGGTTAAAACTTGCGTGACATCCAATTTAAACTTGGCAAGATTTCTTAAACCGGTAAGCTCATCATAGTACGCTATCTTTTTTATGGTGCGTACATTCTTTTGCTCAGCGTACATTATGTAGAGCATAAATGCACAAAAAACCACAACCGTAATAATACCGATTAAGAGCATGTTGTTGTTTATGCTGTCTGCATGTTCCGTTACAACCGCCTGCGGAACAATATAAACAACCGTCCAATTGTTATATTCCAGCGGACGGTATACCGCCATGTGCATTTCGTTACCAATAAGCAATGTGGTGACATACGAGGTTGCTTCCTTAGTTGTATCCCCAGTGTCGTAAGACTCTTGTGGCGTACCAATATTTATAAACTCCTGTGCATCGCCTGCGTAGGTGCTTAGCAACACCTCATCATTGTCATCCACCACGACGGCAAACCCCTCATCATTTATCGAGGACTGCAAAAGGGTGTTCAGGTAGTCTATGCTATATTCCGCGGCTATAACGGCCTGTATCCTACCCTCATAACTTATGGGGTTTGCAACCGTTATCACCTCCCTTGACGAAAAAGGTGAATTGTGCGGCACTGATGTCGTCACTTCGCCTGTAAGCGCCGAGGTAAAATAAGGTTGCTGACTTATATCTATTTTTTCACCACTTGATAAAATACCAATACCGTTGTTGTCCACTAACATTACGTTTTCAAAGTTTAAATTGTCTTTGACCGAATTTGTGTATTCCAGTAACACCTCGTCACTGCCATTGTAAAAATGAATCATTGCTTGAGTGATGCTCTCCAGCTCATTGCGCTGTCGGCCAAGTTCGCTGTCAAAGGAGCTTTGTTGTTGCACGGCAAGCTCTATAAGCGCGTCACGCGTCAAGGTTTCAAGGTCATTGCTTATACTCTCGTTAAATTTTGACAGTCCAAATACCATAAGTATAAGCAAAATAGCCATACCTATAAGTATTTTTATGTTTTTAGCATTGTTTTTCACGAGTCATCCAAAGCTCCGAAACGACCAATCAATTAATTTTATCATTTTTTTGCAATCTGTGCAACCGATTACCAAAAATATTTAGTGTTTTTTTCTTCAATTAGTAATTTTATTATTTTTTTAATATGGTATTTACATATTAGCATAAACGAATCATATATATTGTTATTGACATAAAAATGACACCGCCCACTTATTTAAAACTATCCCTAACCACAGTACAAATTGTGAAATGTGTCTGATAGTATTGACAACGGCTGATAAACAGTGTATCATATCAAATAAAGTTGATGTGATGCTACAATTGCGGAGGGCACAGCATGACTAAAAAACATTTGAAAATTGCAATCCCACTTTTGATGATACTTATAATAGGTACAATTTGGCTGTTACAAAGCCGTAGCACAGCAGTTGAGGTTGAAAGTGACTTTCCACTTCACGTGACCGAAGTGGATATGCAGTCATTGCAACAACACGAAATGCCCATAATAATTGACTTTGGCGCAACGGAGTGCATACCGTGCAAGGAGATGGCACCGGTTCTTGAGGCGGTCAACGCTGAAATGCAAGGCAAAGCTATCATACAGTTTGTCGATGTATGGGAGCATCCGGTCGCCGCAAGAGGTTTTCCCGTTGTAACTATACCAACACAGATATTTGTCACCGCAGACGGTAAACCGTATGTGCCGAGCGATGATATCACCATACCGCTCATACTGCTCCCCGACGCAACCACCGGTGAGCACATATTTACACTGCATCAGGGCGGTCTGACCGAAGAGGAGATGAACATTATCCTAAGTGACATGGGGGCGGCATAATGGAAGCAATGTTGGAGTATATTTCACAGATTATTGCAACGAGTACGTGGCTTGCGCCTGTATTGGCACTGGTTGCCGGCGTGCTGACCTCCTTTACACCGTGTGCGCTTTCCAGCGTGCCGCTTGTCGTGGGTTATGTCGGCGGTACAGGTGGTAAAAGCACTAAATCCGCACTTACACTGTCTTTGACATTTGCACTGGGTTCTGCCATAACATTCACGGTGCTCGGCGTCGTTGCGACGATGGCAGGTAGCCTTATCGGCGCGGCATCATCATGGTGGTATATTTTTCTTGGCGTACTTATGATGCTTATGGCACTGCAAGCATGGGAGAT
>CAYJFU010000020.1:5194-28515 GCA_964369445.1 uncultured Oscillospiraceae bacterium
GAGATTTATAACATCATCCCCTCCAGTTACCTTTTGTCCAAAAACACAAAAAGAGGGCATTTAGGTGCTCTTATAGCCGGTATTTTAGGGGGTATTTTTTCATCACCTTGCTCTACACCGGTGCTTATAGCACTGCTCGCAATAGTTGCCGGTAGCGGTAATATAGTTTTTGGAATTGTGCTTTTGCTTTTGTACTCCGTCGGACACGGTGTGCTTGCTGTCATATGTGGAACATCGGTCGGATTTGTAAACAAGTTATCGCAAAGCGAAAGGTTTAAAAAGGCAAGTTTTGCACTTAAAATAATTATGGGTATTTTTATGGCACTTATCGGTTTTTATATGTTTTTTCTCGCTTTTTAATGCTTTAGTCAGTTTACTTTTAAACCAAAATGTTTTGACGGCATAAATTCTGCCCTTCTTTGCCCGCGTCAATGACAGCGTACAAAATGCATTTCGGTTTTGCCCTCAGCAAAATTATCTGTACGGTTAATTTTTAAAGGTAACAGCGACAGCGTGTATTCCCTCGCCTTGAGTTTTTTACGTTAATTAACTATAACTTTTACTAAAAATATAATGTATTTTAGAACGACCCCCGCCGATGGCGGGGGTCGTTCTAAAACCGGAAAAATTTATTTTCTTTATTGAGTTATTACTGTCGCAACCGCTGCGAATATCAAAGACGGAAGAAAGTTTGCCACCCTTATTTTGCTTTCAAACAGTAGATTTACACCGATGCAAAATATCAATATCGAGCCTACCATCGACAGGTTGAACATAGCCGCCGGTGTTATCATAGGTGCAAACAAACCTGCAAGTAAAGTTATAGAGCCTTCAAAAATCAGCACCGGTATGGCGGAAAACGCACAGCCTATCCCTTTGACCCCAGACAGTATCATAACAATAATAAGATCCAAAACCGATTTAGCCGCAAGCACCGAATAGTCCCCGCTGGTGCCGTCCTCGATTGCGCCGACAATCGCCATTGCACCGATACAAACCGTTAGCGATGCGACGATAAAACCATCCAGAAAGTTGCTGTCGTTTTCGTTGCCGGTTTTTGCACGCAGCCATACGCCGAACTTCAAAAAAAGCCCCTCAATGTTGATAAGCTCTCCCACAAGTGCGCCCAAAACAAGGCTTACGACGACGAGCATAGTGTTTTGGCTCGTCAATGTGCCCGCCTTTGCACCGAGCATTCCCTCCATTGCGCCGGCAATACCGATGAAAATAACGCTTATGCCGCAAGCTTTTGTCAGCGTCTCACGCAGTCGCACGGAAAAATGCCTGCCAAAAATGCATCCAAGAAAGCCACCGATAACTATTGCCACAACATTTATAATTGTTCCCAGTCCTATCATTGCATTACATTCCTTTTATTAGAAAAGTCCTTATGGAGCTGACGTCTTTGTGAGGGTAACTGTTATGTACCGTACCCCCACACTTGGCGGGAGTACGGTACATAACAGTATTTGTTCACCTAAATTGTGTTGACACAAGCGTCCAGATGGCAGATTTTAGCGCTTAATCCGCTGAGATGGAAATTATATAGTCATTTTCGGTGAAAACAATCTTGTCCGACTTTGCCGGATTGATAATTATCTCAAAGCTATCGCCTATCTGCTTTTTATATCCGAGGGCGATATCATTACGCTTGCGCAACAATTCCGTTACCTGATAAAAGTCCGTCTCGGTGTTGAGGGCAACATATCTGTGAGCTTTTCGTATGTATATCTCCGACCCGTCAGCGCACAGCAGTTCCCCAAACACCTTTGACAGATCCCTGTTTTCGGAAATCTGCGACAGTATGAGATTTATAATGTTGGAGCCGACAACGAGGTCATTGACCTGAGCTACATCAGCAAGTTTTTGGTTGGCAACATCTCTCATTTCACTTGTTATGCTAAAGTTTAATCCCTGCTTTTGTGCAATATCGCGCAGATGAATCAACTTGAACAGTGTGCGTGCATCTGAGCTTTCCTCGTCATCGTCATAGTCACTTAACAGTAGGATGTGATTGAGGTTATAAGCAGTCAGTTCTTGCAAAGCCGCGCGCGTGTTTGTGTCGCAGTTGATTGTTGTCAGCTTTATGTTTTTAAGTTCTTGCTTTAACTCTTCGATCTGCTCATCAAATTCGTAGTGTGCAACAAATATCTGCGAGCCATCAGTGTAGTAGCTGTCAAGCTCGCTGACAATGTGCGGTAACATATCGTTGACGCCAATTATCATGATATTTTCCGGTGTGTCGGTGGAGGTTGCATCGGAGGTTAGCTCCTGTACATCCCTTTTTATGTAAGGAAGTACTTTGGCAACACCGTCATCCTCGGCAAGCACCAGTATGTCGTCCTTTGGTTCTATCAGCATGTCCTTATCGGGGTTTAACATTATCTGTCCACCGCGTCGTACGCCGAACACCGTTGCCTTTTCAAAACGACCCAGCGCGTTGCCGAAACTGTCGCCGGCAAGGTCGGGGAAGTTTTCAAAGTATAGATCATCGCCATCATAGTTGAACAATTCTATCAGCACTGTCGAAAGCCCCGGCTGCCGGCAGGACTGTGCAATAATGCGAGAAATTGAGTTTTCAATAAGCACAAGTTCAGCGTTGCCGCCCGAAATTATGTTGACAGTATCGATATTTTCCGCTTTGTTAATTGTGGCGACAATGTGTGGTATATCCTGCGTTTTGCCTATCGACGCAAAGTAGTTTTCAATGGCTATTACAGTTTTTATCGTCATAAAATCCTGCTTTTCGTTGACAATTATCGAGCGGCAGGTTTCAAGAGAGCATTTACCCAACATGTTTTTGTCGGTTATATTGCCGGTACGACAGATAACGCGACTGGTTTTAAAGTCAGATATCTCGGCGGCTACCGCTTCCTCTATCGTCTCCTTATCCTCATTTGAAAGTATGACGATGCATCCGTCCTTGTGATTTTCGTTAGCGGTGATAATCTCCGATATCAGCGTGTAAATGTTGCTGTCAAAGCCTAAAATAACCACGTGGTTTTTTTCTATAACCCTAGAGTTACCCTTTTTGAGACTGGTGAGCTTTTCTTCAAAACCCGTTGTTATAATACCGATTAAAATACTGGTGACGAATATACCGCACAGTGTCACCACCGACATAAGTATGACAAACGCTACATCTGTCGTGTCCGCTGCCGTTATGGTACCGGCATCAATAACATGCATAATGCTCGCCCAAAAGTACTGAAAAAGCGATGTCTGGCCGCCGTCGATTATGGCAAGCAGTAAACCCGTGCCCACAATGACAATTGCAGTTGCCAAAAACAATATGCCCACAAGTACTGCCGTGCCCTTTGACATGAGATTGTCAAAAGCGTATTTCAGTCTGTCTGTTACTGTAACTTTCATAATAAACTCCTTGTATTTTCGTTGGCGCTGTCAACTTAAACCGAATAAAATATCATAACAAACCTAAACAAACAACCGATATTTTTTTATATTAAATCAACAAAACCTTTGCGGATGAGCGATATTTAAAATTGTATTATCCACATCCATTCTAATCGACACTTGCGTAAAGATCGCCGTCAATCTGCTCATAGTACACCGGCACCGAGTAAGCTATAGTGCCCCTGCTATCTGTCATCGCGTACATGACAAGAAAGGTACCATCACCAAGATCGGTATCGTAAAAAGAGGTGTTTGCGTTAACGTTGACCGTGTCGATAACAACCTCTTCAAAAGGCGCCTCTTCATCGCTAATCGGTGAAGCGTAGTGGATGGTCTGTATCACATCTCCCACCTCGAGCAGTCGCAGGTTTTTATCCGGCGCGCCACCCTCGTTTTGCGGTTTTCTTGCGCCCTCGATGACGTATTCCTCTGCGTCGTAGTCATAGATTACGGAAAGATTATACCTCTCGCCGTTAAGCATAATCGGCACCGAGTACTCGTTGTAGGTATCGCCCTCGTACACTATTTCCATGTAGCACAGCGCACCGTCGATGCTGCCCCAAACGCCGCGAAAATTCTCACGAAACACGCCGCTGTTCCAGTCGCCGAGCATGTCGTTATCCGAGCCAAGGGATAGCATGATGTCGTCCTCGATGCTGTAATAGTATAGCTCATAAGTCACGGTCGCCAGTATGTCATATGCCGACGGCCCCAAGTCCAGCACCGAGTAACCGTCATCGTCGATGTATACAGGATAGTCCTCCCAGTCCACTACTTCAAGGTTGAACGGCTGTTCTATCTCGTATTCCGGTATATTAATTTCCGGATAAATTTGCTCATACGCATCGGGGGCAAGATTTCCTGTCATGCCGTAGTTAAACAAATCGGAAAAGGCTGATGAGGTGCCCAGACTTTCAAACTCCGACAGCTCAAACAGGTCGCTGTCGTAAGAATAAAAACAAGAAAGTCCGTTTGAATTTTCACTGTAATCTCCGTAAAGATTATACACGACGCTGGCATCCAGTGCCGCCAAAAGCTCTCCATATGTCTGAGGTAGAATCTGCGCCGCCTGCTCAGCAAAATGACCCAGATCTGCCATGTTAGAAAACCCGTAGTCGTCAACTGAACCGCCAAACGTCTTAATATTATGTGCCACCTGAGACAGATGTGTAAAAAATGCCGGATCCTGTACTGCGGCGGACAGTGCCTCTGCGCCAAAGTTGTCGTAAGCTTCAACAAGCGCCCCTACCGCCGCAAGGTCGACAACCGACATCGTCACACCGTCGTAGATATAGTACTCATCACAGTGGGCTATATAATCGTCAGCTATATCCACCGCTAAATCCAGCGGTGACAAACCGGCACCCATGCTGTTCATAAGGGCGGTGTAATCCCAGCCGACCTGTGGCATGGTATCCTCAGATGCGATCATATAGTCGCCGTAAGGTGACATATAGTGTGCTGTGTCAATCGACGCCATGAGGCAGGCATCAAAACCGATGATATCAAAAGGTTTCTCGGCAAGCCCTGACCCGAACACAGAGTAAAATGCCTCGTCCATCTCGATAAGCGACAGCGAGTCCATGTCATAATTTTCATCAAATGCTATACCGCCTATTGAGCCACCACCGTGGTTCCACAGGTTGAGCACCGAGTGTTCGGACGGATAGTTTTGCGTTGCAAAGCGCAAAAAGTCCGCAAAGGTCTCGCTCGCACCCATGTTTGCAATAGGCAGTTGCTCGACAAGTGTCAGCCCGTTTGAGTCGTAGACAAAACGCTGTGTCACATCGCCGTCGACATAGTTGTTATTCCAGTAGTAAGCACCACCCGTCTGTATAACAACGGTGACATTGTCCGGCACCGCAACCTCCATCATCTCTTCCAGATCTTCAGTTGCCGCACCTATATCCGATTCAAGGTCACTGCCACACAGATACCAGTACATCGTCCAGCCGTCAACCGTCTCCCCAAGCGTTGATGGTTGTTGGTTGCCCTGCTGAGTTTGCTGCTGCAACCTTTCGGACAAAGACCCGCCAAGGTTTTCTTCCGGCGCGGAGTCCGTCTCCCAATCCATCAAAAGAAAAAAGCAAGAGGAAAACGACATTAAAATAAATGCCGATAAAATCGCAATAGCTATATTTTTCATCATGCCCCCGTGTTGACCTAAAAATTACTTCCTCTGACAGTATTCAATCCTCTCACCGCCGGCGCCCTTGATAAAGAAATAGTAAACACCATCATCAAACAGAAAATCCACATAGTTCACCTCGCCAAGCAGACATGAGCTATCGGTGCTCTTAAAATACTCGTAGTCCTTGTTTATGTCCTCGGACACGTATGCAATGTGGTCAAAGACCGCCGTCGTGAGTTCTTTATTTTCCACCAGCTCGTATGTTATCGTACCGTCGCTCATAAACACAAACACGCGGTCACCGCTGTTGTAGCGCTCCGTTTCGGTGAAGCCCATTTTTTCTTTAAAAAAAGCAACAGACTGCTGTAAATTCGGCACATTCAGATTCAAATGGTCAATAGCTTTGTCAAACATAATACTCTCCTTTTCTTCTTTATTACATTATAACAAAATACCGGTGGGTTTTGCAATAGTTATTTTTATCATAAAAGCATGATAAGGGAAATAGACAAAGCTACAATTGTCTGCCTGTCGATCTGCGATGTTTTTACGGTTATTTTACCACGGTGTCAACCGCCTTTTTGTAGATTTGGTAAATTTATACTACATTTATATATAAGCACAGTTGTGTAATATGTAGTTCACCTTCAACGCAACAGCCCCACGGTAAAAATTTCAATGAAAGATGACACTATCTAGACAAATCGCAAAACATTTGATATAATAGTACAAGCGTAGGCAAGCGCAAAACGCACTTGCGGCTAACGGCTAAAAGCTAATGGTGAAAAACTTATGTTGACTATTTTTTTGCTTTACGTTGAAAAAATCAACAAGCTATTGCACTTTAAACTAAAAACATTCATTCACAATTAACCTTTAATCCTTAGTTCCACGTGTTTTGTACGTGGCTGCTACAAACTTTAAAAGGAGTTATTATGTTAGAAGTAAGAAGCATCGTTGACAAAAATGACCCGTGTATACCCATAATATCAGATTGGCTGATGGAGTGGTGGGGTAAAAGTTATAACTTTTCAAGTGCAAAGATGCTACAGTACACCAAAAATCATGTTAACAATAACATAAGTGTACCGCAGGTCTACGGTCTGTTTGAGGATGACAATATAATAGGCATGTTCTTTTTGTCCAATTCCGACCTTGATGTGCACCCTGAAATATATCCGTGGCTTATCAACGCTTTTATCGCGCCCGAGCACCGCGGAAAAGGTCACTTTAACATACTGATGTCATCGGTGCTGGAGACAGCGGCGTTTTTGCGCCTTGAAAAGCTCTACCTTTATACCGAGCACACCGGTCTTTATGAGAAGTTCGGCTTTGACTATGTCGGGGATATCAACACATACATCAACAGCGACAATGATATCCGCCGCCTTTATTGCGTAAACATCATCATGAGTGACCTGTAGCAGGTGGGAAAATATAAAGGTGAAGTCTGTCTGCTTTGTGTCGCGATAATTTGGGGCACCGGGTTTGTCGCTACCGAGATAGCGCTCGGTGCGCTGTCCCCTTTTGAAATACTCGCAGTGAGATTTGTCGTGGGCGCGTGCGTGCTTACGGCAGTCTTTTGGCGTAAATTTAAAGCACTTACAAAATCTGCACTTTTCAGAGGTGTCATTCTGGGCACTCTGCTTTATTGCAGTTTTTTGTTGCAAACGGTAGGCCTTTTGTACACAACACCCTCAAACAACGCCTTTTTGACCGCTGTAAATGTAATCATTGTACCATTTATCGGCATTGTGTTTTACAGGCGTCGCACCGATGTGTTTTCTGTGCTTGGCGCAATGCTGGCCATTGCCGGTGTCGCGCTGATAAGTTTGACACAGCAGTTTACAATAGGCTTTGGCGACACGCTGACGCTACTTTGCGCGGTCGGATTTGCATTCCAGATCTTTTACACCGGTGAATTTTTAAAGCGTGGTGACGACGCAGTGACCCTTGCAGTGTTGCAACTTATCGTTGCCGCTGTACTTGCGGTTGCCGTCAGCCTTATAACCGGCGCACTTGGCGTGGAGGGCACAAAAGGGGGTGTTTCCCTACTCCAATCGCTCTTATCGGCGCTGTATCTTGGCATATTCAGTACCGGCGCTGCTTATCTGATGCAAACGGTGGCACAGCGTTTTACTACCGAAACGCGCGCCGCTGTTATTCTGTGCACCGAATCGGTGTTCGGCACCATCGCCTCAGCAATTATACTGGGGCAATTGTTGAGTGGACGGGCTGTTGTCGGCTGTGTGCTCATACTCTGTGCCGTTTTGGTGGCGGAAATAAAACCAAAAATTCGCACCAGATAACACTTCTATTACTACTCCCGATATGTCCGCATTGTCAAATTTGGAGGATTTATGCAGACAAACACTGTTGTTCTGGCTTTTGCCTTAACTCTTTTTGCAGGACTTTCCACCGGCATAGGCAGTGCAATATCACTGCTTGCAAAAAGAACAAATACAAAATTCTTGTCGGTGGCACTGGGTTTTTCCGCCGGTGTCATGATTTACGTGTCCTTTGTCGAGATATTCACAAAGGCGCAAGACCTGCTTACCTCCGCAATGGGCGAACGCTCGGGAAAGTGGCTTGCGGTTATCGCCTTTTTTGCCGGTATCGCTATCATCGGTGTTATTGATAAATTGATACCCACAATGGGCAATCCACACTCGGTGCACACCGTTGAGGAGATGGACGGTCAGGACAGCGAGCACAAAAATAAACTTATGCGCATGGGGCTTTTTATGGCTCTTGCCATCGCGATACATAACTTCCCGGAAGGGCTAGCGACGTTTATGGCGACTATCGCCGACCCCACGCTCGGCGTGCCGGTTGCTTTTGCAGTCGCAATCCATAACATACCCGAGGGCGTTGCGGTTGCCGTACCGATATTTTATGCTACAGGTAGCAAAAAACAGGCTTTCAAACTCTCGTTTTTATCCGGAGTTTCCGAGCCTGTAGGTGCACTGCTTGGCTATTTCCTGCTACGTCCTTTCTTCAATGACACTGTAATGGGCGTTGTGTTTGCCTCTGTGGCAGGCATAATGATTTTCATCAGCCTTGACGAGTTATTGCCATCCGCAAGAGAGTACGGCGAACATCACCTTTCTATAATTGGGTTGATAGGCGGCATGGCGGTTATGGCGGTCAGCCTTTTACTGTTTGTGTAGCTTGGTTGTTGAAAGCATATGAAAAGCGATTAACTACTTTGTAAGTGTTAACACTATCTAGTTCCCCGTTGCCCATTTTTTCGCGTATTTTGATGGTGAATCGCCGTAAAAATCCTTAAAAACCTTGCAAAAATAGTAGTAGTCCCCGTACCCACACTCTATCGCTACCTGCTTGAATGCGACGTCCGGTATCTGCATAAGTTGTACCGCTTTTTTCATGCGCAGGTCGGTTATGTAACGTGTCAGTGTTATGTTGTAATGCTTTGCAAACAGGTTGCAGATGTAGTTTGCACTCAACCCAAACTGTTTGCCGAGTGATTCAAGTGTGTGCTTTTTATCAAAATTTCTGTCCAAAAAGGCTATCATTTCAGCAAAAGCCGGTGAAACAGCACCTATTTCGATGCTTTCCATCGCCTTTATTGAGCTTAGGTGTGCAGACAAACGCTCGAGCACCAGTTGCACCTCCTGTTGCTGTAGCGGTTTTAACAGGTAGTCAAAGCCGTTTAGCCTAAAAAATTTGCGCGAATCCTCAAAGCTCGGAAACGCACTCAGCATGACACAGCGACACTTTACACCCTCGTTAAACAGCGTTTCCATCAGTTCTATTCCGTTTAGCTCCGGCATTTTGAGGTCGCAAAAAAGCACATCCGGCTGTAAAACCCTTATTTTAAACAGAGCAGTCTGTGGTGACACACTGTGACCTATGACCTCAAAACCGTTGTCAAGCCACGGAACGGTGTTCACTATTTCATCTAATATCAAAGGATCGTCATCCACTACAAATACTTTGTACATATATTCCCCGATTGGTTTTTCGAATTTGCCCTGCATGTAGCCGGTCAATATTTACAGCTTAACCCAATATTAGGTTAGTCATCTCTATCATTATACCAAATTTTGCACCCTTGCAGTTAACTTTTTTATTGTGTTATATTCACAAATTTGCTTAATATTTTCCAAAACGGAGCTATAGATGCACAAAAAAAACGATCTCTTAAACGGTAATGTATTGTTTTCACTGGTCAGATTTACTATACCGATACTGTTTGCCCTGCTGTTGCAGATACTTTACGGGGCGGTGGATTTGTTGATAGTCGGCAACTTCGGTACTGTTGCGGATGTGTCGGGAGTTTCGGTCGGCAGTCAGTTTTTATCACTGCTCACAAACATCTGTGCCGGACTTGCCATGGGCACCACGGTACACATCGGACACAAGATCGGCGAAAACCGGCGCGGTGATGTCGCCGGTATTATATTTAATTCTGCCGTGATGTTTTTTGCACTGGCGATTGTTTTGCTTGTGTGTTTGCTATTGTTTAACAGCGAGCTTGTCAGCGCATTAAACACGCCGGCCGAGGCGCTGGAAACAACGTCTGACTATCTGTTTTATTGTACGCTCGGCATACCGATGATATTCGCTTACAATATAATCGGCAGCATTTTACGCGGTCTTGGCGACTCCAAAACCCCGCTTGTGGCGGTTGGCATTGCATGCGTGGCGAACATTGTTCTTGACCTCATACTTGTCGCCGTCTTTGACATGGGCGCCGCCGGTGCCGCCATTGCAACAGTGGTAGCACAAAGTATCAGCGTTGTTTGTGCGCTTGCTATAATAAAGCTAAACGGTACCCTTGGCATACAATCCGATACGGGCGCATTTACCGTAAAACTTTCCACACTAAAGCGCATCATATCACTCGGTTTGCCCATAGCACTGCAAAGCGGTCTTGTGTCACTGTCATTTTTGTTTGTAATGGTAATTGTCAATACCTTCGGTGTTGTCTACTCCGCCGCTGTCGGTCTTACGGAAAAGTTGACCGGCATGATTATGCTTGTGCCAATAGCTTTTATGCAGGCGCTTTCAGTTTTTGTCGCCCAAAACTACGGTGCAAACAACATGGCAAGGGCAAGAAAAGGCTTGAAGTTTGCAATGTTGCTCTCGGTGGTGTTCGGTGCTATTATGGCATACTTGTCATTTTTTCACGGCGAGTTACTTGCGCTGCTTTTCAGCCGCGACGAGGCGGTTGTTGCCGCCAGTGCTAACTACCTAGAGGCATATGCTATCGACACACTGCTCGTCTCGGTGCTGTTTTGCGTCAGCGGATATTTTAACGGTTGTGGCAGGACAGTTTTTGTCATGGTGCAAGCGGTCGCAGGTGCCATGCTTATCAGGGTTCCGCTAACTTATCTGCTCAGCAATATTGAGTCCACCTCACTATTTATCATAGGGCTTGCTACACCGTCCGCAACAGCGATGCAACTTTTACTTTTCTTGGCATATGCTGTAATTTTGCATGTAAAAAAGCACGACAAAGCCGTGCTTTAACCATAATTGTCAAACAGTGAACCACCTTTCTCTGCTCGGCAATTAATTATTCCATTATATTACAGTGCGATTTCGTGTAATGAAGGGTGAATAGTTATGGAACATTCGGAATGTGTTATAATCGTGTTTCAATGATAATAGGTAAGTAATGTGACATTACAAGACAATTACTGCGACTGATACAATAATTAGTAGGACAATGTTAGAGCTATAATGTTACTATGATACAGATAATCTAAAATCTACAATGATGTTACTGTGTTATTATTCCGAGTGTGCAACAACGTAGCTGTGACCCTTTACCAATGATTCCATAACTATTCACTATTCACTACGAACTCAAAACCGCCGTAGTGAAAGCGAATACATTCCGCTTAGCGATCAAGCAAAAACTGCAAAAAATGCACTTAAAATTACCATTTTTACGTTTCTCCTTGACTTCTGTACTCATTATAGTATAATACTGGTATTAATTCTGTGGTTTTTGCAACCAAAATGAAATATATGGAAATGAAATTGTTAAAAATTGCTGCAGCTCCTCAATTTAAGGGGCTTACTATTGTTGAATTACAATACCTCCTTAAAACTCTGTGCGCTAAAGAGTTGCTGTACGCACGACACTCCGTAATAGCTCGCAGTGGTGACGGTGTAGGTCTTATCGGCATTGTACTTGAGGGGCGTGTGCTTGTTATCACCGATGATGCAAGTGGCAATGAAACGCTTATCGACGAGATATTGCCCGGCGACATGTTCGGCGAGGTTTTTCCGTTTGCAGGAGAGCAAAAACTTGCGCTTACATATTTTGCGGCCTCGTCTGTAGATCTGTTGGAGCTGGATTATAATTTGGTCAAAAATTTCCGTGAAAGTAAAGGAACTGTTTTTGCAACATTTTATTGTAATCTTTTAGGTATAACCGCAAAAAAACTTCTCCGCCTTTACAACAAAAACGAGATGCTGTCAAAGCGTTCAACGCGCGATAAAATTTTATATTATATTGATCATCACCGCAAGGGGAAAAGAAAGTTTGTGCTGAAACTGAACCGCGAGGAGATGGCACAATACCTTTGTGTCGACAGAAGTGCTCTGTCAAAGGAGCTGTGCCGAATGAGGGACGAGGGGCTTTTATCCTTTAATCGTAACCACTTTGAGGTCCATTACGAAGGTGACACGTAATAACTGTGGTCGCAGTGCTAAAAAGTAACGACACCCTCTTTTATATCCTCAAAACGCCTACGACAACGCTCTTTGTAGACGCGGTTGTTGCTGTCGCACCTTATCGCGTCGCTGAGCATCCTAAGCGCGGCATCCTTGTTTTTAAGACGTATGTACAGCTCTGCCAGTATCATAAACAGTTGTTGCTCAGCTTCGGGGGATGATACAATGCTGGTTTTTTCGTTGATGTACTCGTACTCCTTTAACGCCTGTGTTGCGACGATGTGCGCCTGTTCGGTGTCCTGCACATCCTCGTAAAGCCACAACGTGTTGAGCAGTAGCTTTGCGCAGGTAAGCTCGTTATCGGGCAGCTGTTTGTTTATGTGGTATGCCGCGTAATGCGCAAGCAAAATGCTGTCGATATCGCGATTTGCTTGAAATATCGGTGCAATAGCCGTCCACGGCGGTTGACTCAGATACTCTGCCAGACGTTGCGCTTGTCTGCCGGTAATTTCGGCAAAATCTTTCTGCTGATTGGTGTAACCGCACTGATTACAGCTCATGATGTTGAACCAGAGGGGGTCAAAATCCTTATAGATGACGCGCATATCAAGCATGTAACTCTCGGTGCGAAGCCGCGAATACAGCACGTTTTTTGCAGAAAATTTATTTTTGCAAACCGGGCAGGTGTGTTCGCTTTCGTGCAAATACTGGCAATCGTTTACAACAGTTACGGCATCACCGTACAGGCGTGCATTTTTCGGCATACCCCAATACTGTTTTGCAAGGTCTTGTTTTTGCGTGTCACCTGCCGGCTCTTGCATCACCTCAGGCTGTGCGTTTGGTGTGGGTTCAGGTGCCTTTTTAGGGATAATGCCGGCAAACTGCATCTCAAACACTTCAAGCGCTTGGTTGGGGCAAAGCCTGATAAAGTCGCTTATGTCCTCAGCGCCCAGTTCAATAAGGCGAGCCTGAGATGTCGCCACAACCGTCGCCACATATGCGCCACTTGCCATATCCGGCAGACACAGCGTTGCCGGTGCGGCTATAGCGCCTGTTTCGCTGTTGTCGGCCGTCACTTTTCCGCCGACAAGGGCAAAGAATTTATCTGCTTTTGCACCTTTATCACACAAAACATGGCCTTTTTGCACCGTAATCACCTTGTGACTGACTGCCAACAATAAAAATTCTTTGCCATTCATAGCCTATCTCCCAACTAACTATTGAAATTTATCGAAAAATTTGGTATGCTATATGTATAGATATTCATGGAGTATAAAGGTATGTCTTTTTTAAACGAAAAACAAGAGGATGCAGGTTTAGAATTTGAGCTCATGGAATTCAAAATTAGTGACAACACCTTTGGTATAGAGGTGTCAAAGGTCATCGAGATTATGATGTCCGCTGACGTCAAGCAGATCCCACACTCTCACCCATCAGTCGAGGGTGTGTTTAAACCGCGCGATATCGTTTTGACGGTTATAGATTTACCGGGATACTTAAATATAGCCACTTCCGAAAATCAAACCGACCGCGATCTCTTCATCGTTACAAATTTACAAAATTTAAATCTAGCTTTCAGGGTACACTCCGTTGTCAGCATCGACAGGGTGCATCCTAACGACATACAAGCACCTAACGAAGCTGTGTACGGTACACGCGAGGGTGTTGCAATAGGTCTTATCGAGTTTGAGGGTCGACTGATAACGATACTTGATTTTGAAAAAATAGTGCGTGATATATCCGTTGACAGCCATCTGCAACAGGTTCTTTCCGAGTAAAAGATTTTCTAAACAAAATGTACCCGACTACTTGTGGTGTCGGGTGCATTTTGGTATCTATTTGTCTGTAACGCGCAGTGCCGGTTGACGCGCTGTGCGTTTACTGTTTTGCTTTCTTATGTGCGAGTAGTTAACCGAGCTTGAGCGCGGTGGAACAACCGCATGAACGACAGGAGCCTTGCGGTGATAATAAACCTGTGGCTGGGGCTCCGGTTGCGGTGTGGGTTGTTGCCAGCTCTGCGGTGTGGCAGGCATGGTTCTGGGTTGCCAGTATTCCGGCTGATAGGACTGTTGCAACAGCTGTGGCTCATACGGGTAAGGGTTTTTAGGTGCTGCATATTGCGGCTGTGGCGGTTGCATCTGCGTTTGCGCCGGCATTGGAGGTTGCTGTGGTTGCTGTACAGCCGGCATAGGCTGTTGTGCGTGGTGTTGCGGTGCATTTGTCGCCTGCTGTTGAAGCGGAACATTCTGCTGAGAGGGCGCGTTCGTGTAAACCGGTGGTGCGACTATTTCCCCCTGAGTAGCGTATTGCAACATTTCGCCTTGATGTTGTGGGTGCATCGGTTGTTGTGGGTGCACCGGTTGCTGTGGCTGATATGTGGGCTGTACCGGCACTTGTGGTTGATAAGTCACAGGTTGCGGAGTTGCTACACTCGGTGCAGTGTTTGGTGCAGTGGCAAAATCCCCTCCAAACTGCTGTGGTACAACCGCAGAAAGCCAACCACCGTTAGTCGGTTGCTGTGCAGGGTATACATAACCGGAAGGCGGCTGAGCGACAGCCGGCTCACTTGTACGATAAAAATTTTGCCTTTGGTCGTTGCCAAGGTCACTCAAAGCAATGTTGACCGACTGCGCCACCGTCTGCAACTGTTTTTCAACGTCATCTATATGATGCTTTATACTTATGAAATCATCGATAATGTGCGCACTTTGTATCCTTGTTTGATATTGCTCATAGTTAGCAGTACGCTGTGCGGTTTCTTTTGCTACAGGCGCAGACGTTTGAGTGTCTGACATGTGCTCCAGCCGCTCTTTTAACAGCTTAATCTCGGCCACCTGAGCCTCGTTTTGCTCCTTATAGGTCGCAACCGTGCCGCTTAACTTGACAATTTCCTCTTGTTTCACACTGAGCTCGGCGTTAAGGGTGTCAACCTTTGCGGTCAGCTCATCAATTTTGCCGTTTAAAAACTCCCGCTCCGAACGTTTCTCTTCAAGTTGGCTCAGGATAACCTTTGCTTTGTCGCGTTGCTCTGTCTTTTCGCTCTGCCAAGCGGCGCGCTCGGTGGCAAAGGTGCTGTTCTCTTTTACAAGTTCAGTGTTTGCTGTTTCAAGCACTGAAAGCTCTTTTTCCAGTTTTTTGAGGCGCGCCTGCGTGTTTATCAGCAGGTTGTTCAGCTGACTGTTGCGAGCAGTGTTTTCGTTGACAAGATGGTTGATAAAATTGACCACCTCTTCGCGCGCAAAACCAAATAGGCTGGTACTAAAACCTCTTTCGTTGTAGTTGATTGGCGACGAAAACTCCTGTTGCGGTAAACCTTCCACAGTGCACCTCTTATGCGTAAACTCTATTTTTCGGTTATTCTAAGTCGTATTGCCTCGACTGCTATGCTTATTGCCGAGGATGTATCGTGTATATCCTCATCTATGAGACCGGCATCGCGGCGCTGTTGGTTCCACACGCAGACAAAAAGCGCCGAGGCGCGTAGTTTGCGTACCGAACAGACACAGTAAAGTGCGGCGGACTCCATTTCCGAGGCGAGAGCCCCACCTTTTATCCACGCGTGCCACTTACTTTTCAGCTCATCCCCTACAGGCATGGAATCAGGTGAATGTTGCCCGTAAAAGCTGTCTTTGCACTGCACCACCCCGACATGATGTGGGTGTTTTTGTTTCACTGCCGCACGCTTTAATGCCATTGTAAGTTCCAAATCGGCAATTGCGGGAAACTCTACCGGCAGATACTCTTTTGAAGTACCCTCCATGCGTATTGCGCCGTTTGCAATGATGACATCGCCCGGCAAAACCTCCATCTGCATACCGCCGCAGGTGCCGACACGTATGAAATCGGTCACTCCGAGTTTTGCAAGTTCCTCCACCGCGATTGCCGTCGAGGGCCCGCCTATGCCGGTCGACATGACCAAAACACTCTCGCCGTTAATATAACCAATGTAGCAGTTATACTCACGGTTTTGTCCAAGGTGACGCGGTTTGTCAAGATACTCCGCTATTTTGCCTGCCCTGCCGGGATCGCCCGGGATAATTGCGTATTTCGCCTCTTCTATATCAGCTTTTTTAAGACCAATGTGGTACATAATTTCTTCGTTCAATTCTACATCCCCCTAATTACAAAATTGCGGACTGCAAACAGCGACAGTAATCCGCCGTAGTGCAGTCCGCTGTATATGTATTATCGGTTATTAAGCAGACCTATAATCTCTTCGAAGTAATCGGTATCCTCTTTTTCTTCTTCAGCCTTTTTCAACTCCAGTTCAACGTCCGGAGTGAGCGGCGGAACAATCGGCTCGGGTTCTACAATCGGCTCCGGCTCTACAATCGGTTCCGGAACTGCCACTTCAACATATTCATGCCTTACAGGCTCTTTTGTCACGTAATTTTGTGTTACCTCAAATGCGTTTGCATTTTCAAAACCGGTGGCAACAACCGTTATCCGCATTTCGTCGGCAAGCGACTCGTCAAATGCCGCACCCCAAATGATATTTGCATCGGGGTGTGTGGAGTTGGTAATCTGTGTAGCGGCGAGTTCGACCTCTTCAAGTCCGATATCCGGCGAAGATGTAACGTTGATAATAACACCGCGTGCGCCGGAAATTGATGTCTCAAGCAGCGGACTGGAAATGGCAAGATTTGCAGCCTCTTCCGCTTTGTTTTTGCCGCTGGCACGACCTACACCCATGTGTGCATGGCCGGCATCCTTCATTATTGTACGAACGTCAGCAAAGTCGAGGTTGATAAACGCCGGAACGTTTACAAGCTCTGCTATACTCTCAACGCCCTGACGCAAAACGTTATCTGCCGACTCAAACGCGTTTAGCAGTGTGATTTTTTCACTGCTGATTAGTTTTAAACGCTCATTGGGTATGACTATGAGTGAATCCACCCTGTCCAAAAGACCTTTTATGCCCTGTTCGGCTATTAACATTTTGCGCTTGCCCTCAAACGCAAAAGGTTTTGTCACTATACCTACTGTTAGTATACCCATTTCCTTGGCAATTTCCGCAACAACGGGTACCGCACCGGTTCCGGTGCCACCACCCATACCGGCTGTAACAAACGCCATCTGAGTACCTTTGAGTGCTGCCGCTATCTCGTCGCGACTTTCCTCTGCACTGCGCTGACCTATCTCGGGGTCTGCACCTGCACCGCGTCCTTTTGTAAGTTTTGCACCTATCTGCACCTTGTGGGTGGCTTTGGAATTTTGAAGTGCCTGTTGGTCAGTGTTCATGGCAACAAACTCAACACCGCGAAGCCCGGCTACTACCATGCGGTTGACAGCGTTACCGCCGCCGCCGCCGACACCGATAACCTTTATATTAGTAATGTTTAATATTTCGTCGTCGAGGATAAATGACACGATAGTCCTCCTTGGTTAATGCGAACAAATAAATAAATTAATACCTATTAAATATGATAACGGATTTTGCGATATATTTCAATAGTTTTTTTGCAAATTGTTTTTTTTTTTGTGATAAAGTTGTACAAAAAAGACAATAAAGCGTCAAAATTGCCGAAATGGCGCTTGCTTCAAGTGCAAAATCTTAAAAAAGCGCGTCGAGGTTTAAATTTCCAAATGTAAATAAAGCCCGGTATACAATCTAACTATGCACATAATAAATGTGTATCGCGAATTATGTTTTCTTTATCACAAGCAAATGACCTTCAATATTCTGACTTTACAGAACATAAATGTCCTTTGTGTAATCACTATGCTTGATATTATTTAATTGTCTCACGGTCGTTGCCCCTGACCAAATAGTGGTAAATCTTGGTGGTAATTTTTTGTCCACTTTTTATTCTAAGGATCAGCATAATGCTAAAGATATTTGCATACGAGAGTCCAGATCCCGTCAAACGGCTTTGGGCAGTCGTTTCTGTCACACTCCTATTTTGCAAAAAAAATACACCAAAATATCCTCTAAAGCCTGTGATACTGCGAGTTTTCACTCGCCACTCACAAGGGGAGCATTTTGGTGTAGCCTTTTGTGATTAACAACCGAAAAAGCTGTCATAAGTACATGGAAAAAATAAAAAATGACACTGAACCCAAACAAATTGGATCCAGCGTCACGTTGGCGGAGAGAGAGGGATTCGAACCCTCGAACGGGTATTAGCCGTTACACGATTTCCAATCGTGCGCCTTCGACCAACTCAGCCATCTCTCCATCTATGGCATTATACCACAGAAAAATAGTTTTTGCAATGTTTTTTTGATATTTAAACTCAACATTTTCTATTTTGCACCAGATAATGTTGACAAAAGTGTTATGTTTGCCGATTTTGTCAAATTTCCTTTTTGGCGATCCTGAATCGTTGTTCAACTTGCCAGACTTTCTTTTTAAGCACACACCCCCGCCATCGACGAGAGTGTGTGCTTTCATTAAAATAGAACTGAAAAAATGCTTGTTGGGTAGGTGTATTAACGCACCTTAGTAACCCGCATTTTCACTGTTGAGCATGTCGTAATCTATGTCTCTGGACATGGAATAACTGTCCCCGACTGAGGGCAAGGTGAATGTCGCAACCAGGTCTTTAAGCATTTGTGATTGACCGGACAGCTCCTCACTTGCGGCGGCGCTCTCCTCTGCCGTCGCGGAGTTTGTCTGTATAACGGAGGAAATTTGATCGATGCCAATGTTGACCTGACCTGCACCGCTTGCCTGATCGGAGGAGGCGATGGCAATGTTTTCAACCAGTGCGCCAAGCTCCGCCGCCACACCAAACACAAGCTCTACCGATTCCGAGGTGTCACGTGCTATGGAGTTACCCGATTTAACGACGGTCAGTGTCTCTGCAATCAATGTTGCCGTATCCTTTGCGGATTGCGCAGACTTTGTGGCAAGGCTTCTAACCTCGTCGGCAACCACGGCAAAACCCTTGCCGGAGGCGCCGGCACGCGCGGCCTCGACAGCGGCATTGAGCGAGAGTATATTTGTCTGGAATGCAATGTCGTCAATAGTCTTGATGATTTTGCCTATTTCGTTGGATTTATCGGTTATTTGCTCCATAGCGGCGACCATCATCTGCATCTGCTCGCGGCTTTGAAGTAGTGTGTCCTGTGCCTTGGTGTTTGCTTTTTTTGCCTCCTGAGAATCGTCGGCGGTGGATTGAATTTTATCCGACATGTCATTGATAGTAGCGGCAAGCTCTGCAATGGCTGAGGCCTGCTCGGTGGCACCCTGAGCCAGCGACTGTGCACCAAGTGAAACCTGTTCGGCACCTGCTGACACCTGCTCCGATGCCTGACCGACCTGTGAAAGCGTCTGCACCATTCTACCGGTGAAATCGTCAAAGGAGTCAACTAGGGGTTTAAACTCACCTACAAAACCGTCCCTTGCAGGCATCTCCGACGCAAAGTTGCCGTCTGACATATTAGAAAGTTGCGTGCGCATGGACGAAATCATGGTTTCGATGCTGGTGGTTATGGTTGCGGTAGCCTTTGCAAGTTTTCCTGTCTCATCCTGTGTTCTTATATCCGGTGCAGGAGAACTGATGTCGCCGGAAGCCAGCTGTTCAAGGCGCATGGCACAAAGAGATACCGGTTTTGAAATTTTCCTTGCCGTGATGCTGATTACAATGACAGCGGCCAGTAAACACACTGCGGCCGCAACCAAGCTGAACACAATCGATAGTATCATCTGCTGCAAAAATACCGCCTGTACAGCGCCAACATAAATACCCCAGTTGTTGGACTCCGGTATAGGGTGATAGGCTATAAACATTTCGTCGGTGGCATTGGAGTAGGTTCCAAATCCGGAGTTGCCCGCGATAACATCCTCCAAATGACCGGCAAGTGCAACCATTGAGGGGTTAGAGGCGGATTGTTCTATGTAATTTGCGCGGTCATAAACGTTTTGAATAACGGTATGCGCTACAAGTGTGCCGGTGTTGTCAACAACTGCGGTTACACTGCCCTCACCTATTGATACTTCCGATATGAGATGTGAGAAAACCTCCGGCTCGATAGAAGCAATTACACAGCCCGCAAAGCTGTTGTTCTTTATTATAGGTGCAACAGCAAACATTTCAAGTTCGCCGGTTGCTTGACTGACAAGTGGGTCGGTGACGTAAGGCTGTAGTGTTGTCTGTACCTGTGTGAAATACTCGCGGCTCGTGACATCGATGTCAGCGTAGGGTATCTGCCCGGCGGCAGTAGCTACATACACGGCAGAGAAATCTTGTCGTGCGGCTATTTCGGCCGTCCGTTCTTGTATTTCATCCACAGCCGACTTGTAGCCTGAGCTGCTTGGGCTTGAAATATCCTGCGTCAACACATCATCTGCCGCTATTTCCGTCATCAAAGCTTTATACTCTTCAAGCTGAGCCTCCACAACAACGGAAGCCGTATTTGCCGTTGCATTCATTGCCTCTTCAAGTGCAAACATTGTGCTAAGATATATGCCGGAAACCGATAAACCGATAAGTAGGAGGATAACTGCTAATACTGTAGACAGCATAGGAACAAGAATTCGCCATTTAATTGATTTCATATAGTCACCTTTTCTCTTAATTTGCGTACAGTGAAGACATAATTTCAGATTGTACCATTATTATAACATTACGTTAAGCTGTGCGTCTATTGGCAAAATGTATAACAAAGAGGCAAATATTGTGCTTTTTTGTCATATTTAAGAGTTGTTTTGTTGACATTTGCATTTGCCGGCGGTACAATCCAAAGTAGGAGGTAATATCATGCAAAACATATGGAATACACATTGTGACAGCGCCACCTTAGCACGGCGGCAAAAGGTTGCCGAACTCGTGCAGACAGCCGATGCCGTTGTGATAGGTGCCGGCTCAGGGCTTTCCTCGGCGGCAGGGCTTTTGTACAGTGGCGAGAGGTTTCAAAACCACTTTGCGGATTTTATAGCAAAATACGGCCTGCGAGACATGTACTCGGCGGCATTTTACCCCTATGAAAACGAGTGCGAGTACTGGGCATACTGGGCGCGGCACATAGATCTCAACCGATACACAGTAACCCACACCGACCTGCACGCGGCGCTGTTGCGGCTGGTTGCGGACAAGGACTACTTTGTCATCACCACCAACGTCGACCACCTTTTTCAGCTGAACGGGTTTGACAAAAAGCGACTGTTTTACACGCAGGGCGACTATGGTCTATTTCAGTGTTCGGTGCCATGCCACGATAGCACCTACGACAACCGCGAGGTCATAAAAAGCATGTTGGGCGCACAGGTCGACATGCGTGTGCCGCGCGACTTGATACCCCACTGCCCACGTTGCAGTGCACCGATAACACAAAACCTGAGACGTGACGGCAGTTTTGTCGAGGACGAGGGTTGGCATGCGGCAGCAGAGCGGTATCAGAGATTTTTATCCCGGCACAGCGGTGACAAATTGCTCTATTTAGAGCTTGGTGTCGGGGGCAACACTCCGGGCATTATAAAATATCCGTTTTGGCAGTTAACCCACCAAAACGGCAATGCACTTTATGTGTGTGTAAGTCGCGACGATGCCGTATGCCCCAAAGAGATAGCGAACAGGTCGCTGTGTATTGACGGCGATATCAGCTGGGTTTTCGGGTGTGACTAATATCAAATTACATAATTCCGGTTTCATCCGAAATACTCCCCCCGCCGTAGGTAGGGGGAGTATTATAAAACACATCAAGGCTTTTCCGACAAGACGCGCTGGTATTTAAAGCAACTGGCAATTCCTCTAAATTGCCAATTCAGGGTTTTCTTGCCATAACCGCGTCCAACACCTGCGGTTCTTCCGTCACAAATGCCGTCTCGTATACATGATAAATAACCATACCGAGGGGCAGATCCGAGGTCTTTTTAAGGTTTTTCACCATCGTGTGGTCGACAGGCACCTTGTTGCCACCCTTTTGACTGGAAAAGTGCACAGCAAGTTGTGCCGCCTCGTTTTGAGATGCAAGCGGAATGTCATCGCCTCGGCTTAGCACCACCACATGCGAGCCGGGGGCGCTTTTCACATGAAACCACATATCCTTGCCACGTGCCGTTTTAACGGACAGTTTCTCATTTTGGGCGTTGTTGCGCCCGACAAGTATCTCGTAACCGTCCACCGATAAAAAGCGTAAAAAGTCCGCCTTTTTTTGCTTTTTATTTTTAAGCTTAAAACTTTTGAGGTATCCGCCGGCCTTTAACTCCTGCCTTATTTCCAGCAGTTCCGCCTCGCTTGTTGCCACGCCGGCAGTGTATTGCACTGAACGCAGATATTCCAATTCACGCTCGCCCTGCTCCAGCAGCTTTGTCAGCATGACCTGTGCCGTCTGCTTTTTGCGATAGTCGCTGTAGTATTTTTGGCTGTTTGCTGCAGGTGTCAGGCGCTTGTCAAGCGGTATTGTCACCTGATCTCCACTGTAATAATTCAGCACCTCTGCCTTGCCATCGCCCTTGTTTATCATGTGCATGTTGGCGGCAAGCAGTTCGCCGAAAAGACGGCTTTGTTCGCTTTTTTCGCTTTTGGCAAGTTCCTGTTCGCGTGCCGCCTGACGACGCACCGTGCGCTCCAGTATCTGTGTCACCTGCCGTAATAGGTTACCGCTTGTACGGGACAGCCGTATCTTATGCTCCTTTTCCGCGTAATAATCACGCAGTAGCAGGCTGAAACTCGCATAGGGGATGAGAGTATAATCTGCCGGAAACTGTTGTGGCACAAAAAAGCAAAACTCACACGGCTCGTCCTTTTCGTTTTTTATAAGCACAGGTGGTGCGCCACTTGCCGCGTCCTGCTGAAGCTGTAACACCGCCTGCTCTATCGCCGCAACCCTGTCGCTCTGCGCGGAATTTGTGGCGCGAAAATCAACCTCGCGCGCCACGATAGGCCCTATACCGAGGGAGCAGGACATTATACCCTTGTGAACATCATCATACTGTGCGGCATTTTGCGCAAGTTCGCGTGCCGTCACATCGAGAAAATACGGCTTGTCCGCCTTGTGCGGGAGCACGTAGGTCAAACCTGTGAGCAGTTGACGTTGCTCGCTCGCCTCAAAGTCGATACGCTTGAGCGCATCAATGATTTTGTCCTGCTCGTCAAACAGCACAAGGTTGGCATACCGTCCCATAAGCTCGACAGCAAGCGTCAGTATTCTGCCGTCACCGAGTTCGTTTGTGGCGGCA
>CAYJFU010000020.1:28525-34718 GCA_964369445.1 uncultured Oscillospiraceae bacterium
ACTCTATGTTAAGTATACGCTCGCCGTGCACGGGGTAAATTCGGCGCAGTTTTGCACCGTTTAGATACTTGCGCAGTAGCATGCAATAAGACGGCGGCACATCGGGGTTTTCAAATGGCTCATCGGTTATACAAACGCGTGTGCCGCCACTGCGAACCCCTACAAGCAGGCGAAAGCTCTCCTGCCGCGTGCGCAACAAAAACAGCACTTCCTCCTTTGAGGGCATGTGTATCTTGTCGACGCGCGCACCAAGCAGAACCTGTTGCAACTCGCCGGATATTATGGAAATGGTTATAGCATCAAGTGCCAAGGTTTCCCCCTTTTTTGTTGGGTGTGTCGCTTTTGTGGAAGTTATTGTCCTACTAATCTCGGATAAAAATGTGGACAAAATCAACATTTATTTTTGCTCACTACATAGCGGAGGATATGTTCGCTACGCGCTGATCCTTTACCAACCTACCGGATTGTTAATTTTGTCGGTAGCAGAATCGAAATGTACTTTTGTATTTCGATTGACAACAACCTGACAGTGGGCAAAATAATAAAGAGGTTGGTGCATTTTTATTTTGAGTTAATATTAGTTTGCGCACAAATTTGATAGGTGTTAAAGTGTACAATTTGACTTTTGTACACTGGAAACCTTTACAGCGTTGTTGTCGGGTCACCTGCTACATCAGACAGCATGAACGTAACCTCAGCGCCATAGTGACGTGTCAACCGCTCGCACAGTGTCGACATAACCGGCCACTCGGTGCAAAAGTGCCCTGCCTCGACGACGGAAATGCCAAGGCGCTGTGCCGTGAGATAGCCGTCATACTTTAACTCGCCGGTTAGAAGACAGTCCGCGCCGACGTCATATGCCTTTTCGACGACGTTGCCGGCACCGCCGAGCACCGCGAGTGTCGATATAACCTTGCCGCTGTCATAAAAGCGCGGCGAAGCGCCCAGCAAGGCTTTTGCCTTTACAGCTAACTCCGTCACCGCCAGCGGCTTTGCAAGCCTGCCCATACGACCGATGTCGTCAAATAGCTCGACCTCGGTGAGGGAGAACAGCTCGGCAAGGCGGTCGTTTACACCACCCTGCGCCGCATCAAGGTTGGTGTGCATGGCGATGCAGGAGATGTCATTTGCGCAAAGACGGTAGACGGGGTGGGTACTGTCGATGCGCTTCAAACCGCTGAAAATAACAGGATGATGCGATATTATAAGCTGTGCACCGTACTCTACCGCCTCTTCAACAACCTCGTTTGTCACGTCAAGGCAGAGTAAAACGCGTTCTATCGGTTGGTACGCGTCGACCAGAAGTCCGCTGTTGTCCCAGTCGCACTGTAACGATAACGGTGCAATTGTCTCGAGGGTTTCCTGTATATTTTTCAGTGTCGTCATGGTTTGTCCTTATGTTAATAAAATTGTTGTGCCGTTTGTGGGGATGTTTGCCGGGTTACACAAAACTGAATAAAATCAACATTTTGTATTATCTTGTCGCAAATCGTCACAGAGTATAAGTTTGTAGCACTTTTTGCCTTGTCCAATGTCAAATGTTTGCGGCATTACACCATTTTGTTTCAGCCAGTCTAATATGACCTCGGGTTTACAAGCCGGCAACAGCACAAGCCGCTCGGTGGCGGCAAACACCGCCGCGCCACGCGTTAGTATCTCGGTCATCGTTATGCCGCTTATGCCGGACATTGTTATCAGCTGTGCTTCCTCGGCAATTATACCGTCAAGTCCGTCGCTCAGCCTCGTCTTGATGTCCGCGCCCCTTTGTGCGGCAAGCTTTTGCGCTTTAGCAAGCGGCAGCGGATGTTTATCCGCCGCCACTATGTTTTGTATTTTTGTGTTTTCGCTCAGCCAGACGGCAAGTTTGCCGTGGTCACAGCCTATGTCGACAACGCTTGTCGGCGGCACGACATCAAAGGTGTAGTGCATACCCGTTGTGCTGACACAACTGCCACAGATGCCGGCGGCAACCGCCGCCATCCTGTCACGCAGTGCAAGCGGTCTAGTCATCATCACTGGCGGTGTCCGCCGTGTCCGCGCTCGGTGCGCCGTCCTGCTGTGGCGACTCGTCGTTCGTGTCGGATTGCGCGTCGTTTACGGCTTTTTTGTTGTCCTGCTCGTCGGACTCTTCCGGTTGCTCTAGAACGTTTTCTTCCGAGGTGTCCTCCGACGTTTCGTCGTTTTCTTGCTCCGTGTCGGCGTTTTTTATGACCGTTTCTTCAGAGCTCTTCTCATCCTTTTTTTCCTTTTCGGCGGCAAGCTTTTCTTCCTCTTCGTCCTTATCTACCGGCACAAATTCCGGCAGTAGCGCAAACGGTGCTTGTGTCCTGCGGTGCTTTGTCAGGTAGAAATAGATAAGCGTGCCGGCGGCGGCAAGCGTCAGCAGTATGGCAAGCAACTGCGATACGCGTGCGTTCATTATCATTAGGCTGTCGGTGCGCAGTCCCTCGACGACGGAACGCTCGAGGCCGTACAAAAACAGATACCAAAGGAATATCTCGCCGTTAAACTTGCGGTGTTTTGCGTAGATAGCAAGCCCCACAAAGCAGACAATACACCAGATAGACTCATACAAGAATGTCGGGTGCACCGGCATGGATGGGTCAACGGTTATGCCCTGCAACGCAAGCGATGCCGCCGCGGAGGACAGGTAATAGTTTGTGCCCTCGCTGTACATGCCAAACAGCGATGTTGTATTGGTGCCAAAAGCCTCCTGGTTAAAAAAGTTACCCCAGCGACCGACACCCTGTCCGATAAGAAAGCCGATAGCAACGGCGTCAAACAGCGGTAAAACAGGCACTTTGCGCAGTTTGCACATCGGTATAGCAACCGCAAATGCCGCGATAACGGCACCGTAGATGGCAAGACCGCCGTTGCGTATGTTGATTATATCCATAAAGGACTCTATCGGAAACGGTGAAAATATCACGTAGTAAAGGCGCGCGCCGATAACGGCGGCAATGCCACCCACAATGAGAACGTCAATGCCTTTGTCAGGATCAAAGCCGAACTTTTTGGCGGCAAAAATAAAGTACATAATACCCAGCAGCAGACCGGCTGTGATGCACAGCGCGTACCAGTAGATGTCAAAACCCGCGACGGAAAATGCAACCCTGTCGATGGTAAATTCAAGACCCAGCGCGGGAAAGCTAACGTTATACAATGTTATTCCTCCATGTTACTAATAATAACCGTTGTACTGTACTCATCGTCGAACATCGAGCGCAGTGCGCTGTTGACCTCGTCGTGTTTTATGTCCGCTACGGTGTCAATCTCGCAAAACGGTTTGTGCTTTTTAAAGTATGCCGCACTCAGCATTGATGCCACGTCGTCAGGGCTGTCAAATTCGCTGATGAGGTCACCGTATATCGCTTTTTTTGCGGTGGTGAAAAGCTGTTGCGGTACGCCCTCGGTTTTAAGACGTGAAATCTCTTCGCGCAACATGTCGTTAACCTTTGACGGCTCCCTTGTCTCGCAGGAGAACGTGAAGCAGAGGTAATCCTTGCCGCTGAGGTAGTCGCCGGACAGAGCTCCGGTTATAAGTCCGCTGTCGTAAAGCTTGCGGTGTAGCGGTGTCATGCTACCGCATATGACCTCGGTCAGTATCGAGCAAACCAGTTCAGCGCGAAGCTTGTCGCCGGATAGCGGAAGCTCCTTAAAGCCGATACCCAAAAGCGGTATACCTACCGACATACTGCGCTCGCTGGATTTGCACTTTACCTGTCTTGGCTCTTCGGTAAAGATGGGCTGTGGCGGTTCGGTTTTTTCAATGTCGTACAGACCGGCTTTTTTACAGGCGGCAAGCACCTCTTCGGTCGTGATGTTGCCGGCAACACACAGCGTCATGTTGGACATGCTGTAGTATGTGTCGGTGCAACGGTACAGCATGTCGGGTGTTATGTGGGAAATGCTGTCCACCGTGCCGGCAATGTCGTCCTTTAGCGGATGATTGACATACATGTTGGCAAGCATACCGAAAAACAGCTGCCAGTCGGGGTTGTCATCGTACATGTTTATCTCTTGCGAGATGATGCCCTGCTCCTTTTTGACCGTCTGCTCGGTAAAATAGGGTTTTGACACAAATGACAGCAATATATCAAGCGACTCGGATATGTTTTCCGTTGCGGTGAATATATAACAGGTCTTGTCAAAGCTGGTAAAGGCGTTTGCACTTGCGCCCGTCTTGGCATAGAGGGTAAACGCATCCTCCGTCTCGTTTTCAAACATCTTGTGCTCTAAAAAGTGCGCTATACCTGCCGGAAGCTCGCTCGCCTTGCCATCCTGCATAAGCATCCTGTCGCAGGAGCCGAAATCGGTGCCGTATATTGCGTGCACACCGCTGAACCCCTCCATCGTCGCAACCAAAACCTCAAGACCGCAAGGGAGGGTTACACTCTGCGACACGTTGTTGTAAAATTTGTTCACTTTTCCTCCGCTTGGTTGTTGGTGAGCGTGTAGGTCAGTGCGCGTTGTAGCTTGCACAGCAACAGTCGCACCTGCTCGGCATCAGTGTTCTTTATAATGTCTATCGCCTGCTCTATGCTGATAAAGTCGCGGCGCAGTATACTGCCGAGATTCCAACTCTCGATGGAGTAGAGCAGATCACCGGCAACGGTAAGTTGATTTAATACCTGCCGTTTAGCGTCCTGCAACTCCTCATCGCCGACGGGGGTGGTCTGTAACCTTTTAAGCTCCTCGTCGATGGCTGTAAGGGTTTTTTCCGCGTTTGCAAACTCCACCCCGCTGTCCACCGTTACCATAGCTGCCATTGAGCTGAATGTAGCGGCGCAGTAGTAGCAAAGGCTCTGCTTTTCGCGCACGTTCATGAAAAGACGCGACGTGGGCAGTGCGCCATAAAGCGAGATGGCAAGTCGCATTGCGATGCCCTGTTCCGGTGTCAGTATTTCGCCGACATTGTAGATGGCGCACACCTTACCCTGAACGGCATTGATGCTTTCAAAAAACTGCTCGTGAGGGGTCTCAGGCTCGCTGAACGGCTCGACGGCACAGTTATAACTGCGTTTTTTGTCCTTAAAGAATGCCAGTATTTCGCCTTTGACAGCCTCGGTGTCGGCACCCAGCACGATGACCTCTATCTGTGCGGTCTGCACCATGTTGTGATAAGCCACGGTCAACTGTGCTGTGCTCAGGTCATCTATCTCGTCAATGTAGCCGTTTGCCTCGATGCCGTTTGCGCTCTGCTTAAAAAACTTGCGGCGCGCCTGACGTATGCAGTAACTACGCTTGTTGTTGCGCTCGCCCTCAAGCAGGTTTTTCAGCTTGCCCTTTTCGATGGCGGTGGCATCAGCCGGAAAAAGTCCGTCCTCAAAAAACGGCCTAAACGCAACGCCGAGCAGTAACTTTGCATATTCGGCAGAAAGCTTTTCGCCGTCTGCGGCATAGTCGTCCTTTATGCCGGACACCGACACGGTGAGCACCCTGTTGGCGCCGTTCATGGTGCTGTCGACCGATACGTCCGCGCCGTAAAGCGAGGCGAGTTTTATCGCCATTGCGGTCATATCGGGACAGTCCTCGTATCCGCGCTCCATAAGGTAGGGAAGAAGCGCGTAGGCGGTTGCCGTTTCACGCGCTGCCGGCATAACAAAGTTGACCGACACCCTGCATCGGCGAAACTTGTCGGCGACAAGTTCGGTTATATTTATACCGGGGTAAAGCTCTGTTCTTTTCATAAAAATTGCTCCGGGTAAAAGATGGTGTTGTTAGATAGTGTGGGCACGAGTTGAAATGAGCAGATTTTGAGTGATTTTTTGTTCTACAAGGAAGAAAAAAGATACACTCTTTTGTGAAATGTGAATTTTGATGACGCAGTAGAGCGGAAAAGCGCCAAAATCTGCCGGCTGAACACCTGTGTCAACCCTATCTAAGTTAAAATGAAAGAAATAAGATGCCAAGCTTGAAAAAACAACGATTTTTCTTTTCAGGTCATTCTTCCACACCTACGGCAGGGAAGAATGACCGACAGACGATACTTTTCCATATTGCGTTAACAAAGTCTAAAAGAATTTCTAAAGTATGTTCTTGCGCAGCTCTGCGCTTGACATGGGGGAGATGTAGCCCAGCGGTATGTCGTAGATGGTCATTGCGCCCTGCTTACCCTCGCCGGACAGCTTGTCTGCCGCACGTGCATATGCCACAAGCACACTTGCCGTAAACTCGGGGTTTGAGTCCAGTT
>CAYJFU010000021.1:0-33576 GCA_964369445.1 uncultured Oscillospiraceae bacterium
ACGGCTATAAAACCCTCGCTGCCGGACGAAAAGTTTCGTCGACTGGGACAGTCTGCAATAGCAGCAACATTACCGAGTATAAATTCGCCGGGCTAATAAAACATTGGCGATGGATTTTGTTTTTGTTTAGAGAATAGGTGAGTTGTACCCAAATGTATCAAAAAAGCTGTGAAAGTGCTCGGATGTTTATTTGGTGAAACAATAATATTGAGGTTAATATGCGTGTTTATCAATGTAAAGACTACACGGGGATGTCCCGAAAAGCTGCAAACATTCTGTCGGCTCAAATTATATTTAAACCTGATTGTGTCATAGGTCTTGCCACGGGATCTACACCAATTGGTATTTACAGCCAGCTAATTAGGTGGCACGACAAGGGCGACCTTTCATTTTCCGGGGTGCGAAGCGTAAACCTTGATGAATATGTCGGATTGCCGCCGTCACATGAGCAGAGTTATCGCTATTTTATGGAAAAAAACTTTTTTTCCGGCATAAACATAAAACCGGAAAACACAAATCTTCCCAACGGCCTTGCCGCCGATATAACAACCGAATGTGAGCGCTACAATAACAAAATTATCCAACTCGGTGGCATTGACATTCAGCTTTTGGGTATCGGTCACAACGGCCACATAGGTTTTAATGAACCGCACTCTGCTTTTGAGCTCGGCACTCACGAGGTGCAACTTGCGCAAAGCACACTGGAGGCAAATGCCAGATTTTTTGACAATGACATCGCCAAAGTACCAAAAAGTGCGGTCACGATGGGCATAAAAAATATAATGCACGCAAAAAAAATACTTCTCGTCGTAAGCGGTGAGGCAAAAGCCGACATCGTTCACAAGGTGTTTAAAGGAGCGGTCATGCCCGAGGTGCCGGCATCAATACTTCAATTACACCCCGATGTGACCGTCGTTGGAGACGAAGCGGCACTATACAAACTGGTGGAAAGCGGTTTGAAAGTTTGTGATTAGGGCTGTCTTTTTAAGGCGAATTCTCATTGTTTAGAGCAGATGTCGTGCTACAGACCAACAACTCAAAACAACAAAATATTATGCTCCCCTTGCCATCAGCGTGGGGAGCATAATTGTTTAATAGTCAAGCCACCGCATTACTGAATTTTGTCGGGTACAAAATCGAAAAATACTGCATGTGTTCCGATTACCGCGAGCGGAGAGGAGCGGCTTTTATACCGACAAGACATGTTTGTTGGCTTTCAAGTTGATTGGCTGTATATTATTCCGGTGCAGAGTCGCCGTGTGTGAGAACGACTTTGCTGTTGAGTGAGTCGGTGCATTTTTTTGCAATGATAACAGAGTTTAGCGCAGATGTGCCGTCAAGTAGGTCGCTGTATTTTTTGTCAATCGTCAGTCCTTCAACAGCGTCCATAAAAACCGACAACTCAGCTTTAAGATTTGTTTGAATGTACTGTACCGGGCGTGTTCCGGCTTTGCCGTGGATAATGCCGGCATCGGCTTTTTTGAACAGTCCCAATATGGAATCTTGGCAGTCCTTATCGTTGAAAAGGGGAAGTACAACCGTTTCGTTATCATCTTTTATGGTAACGCTTGCGTCGGCAAAGTTGATAAGTGCGCCTTTTGCCGTACCGTTAATCCTGATGATATGGTTGGACATTCTAAAACCGGAACCATATTGCATTGTAGCAAAGGTGCCCTCGCCATATGAGAGGGTTATAAGTATAACATCGTCCTCATCGGCAAATTTGTCACCCGCATGTGCAAGGTTACCGCCTACAGCATAAATTTCAGTCGGCAGGCCTAAAAACCACTGCATAAGGTCTATTTCATGTATGTGATGGAAAAGATGTCCACCGGATTGCTGTTGCATTTTTTTCCAGCTTTGACCTGTGCCGGCACCGGCCCATCCTGTACGCTCTACGTGTATCGTCAGCACCTTGCCGAATTTACCGTCGGTTATCATATCTTTTACGTGTCGTAAGCCGTCGTAAAAGTGCATGATGTGACCGACCATCATCACAACACCTGCCTTTTTGCAGGCGGCTATCATCTCCTGTGCTTGCTCTATTGTCAGTGCAAATGGTTTCTCACAAAATATGTTCTTTTTAGCACTTGCTGCGGCAAGTACGTGTTGGTGGTGAAGATAGTTTGGCGAGGCTATAATAACCGCATCTATTGAATCGTCTTGCCATATATCGTCGAGGTTGTGTGTATAGTTACAACCTATTTCCTCCGATAAAACTTCACACCCTGTTGACGGGCTGTAAGCTGTGACTACTTCGCCGCGCCCACTTTCTTGGATTGCTCTTGCAAATTCTGAACCGAAATGCCCACAACCGATAATTGCATATTTTTTCATTATTTACCTCATATTAAATAGTTTATTGACATCAATGTCTGACACCAAACTGTCTTTTACCTGAATGGCAAGGCCGGAACACGCCATACCCACATGTACCGCTGTAGCAGACGGATCTTTCAGGTTGTAATTATCCCCTTGCTGATCTTCTTTTTGAAACTCATAGCCCAAAACAAGCCCTGCGACCGTTCCGCCAAGGCATGCATCACCGGCACCGGTGGTGTTTACGACGGGTGCGTCCACTGCGGCGATATGACTGATTGCCTTACTTGTAACGGTATAACCGCCATGTTTTCCTTCTGTAACAAGTGTGTTGACATTGGCGTTTTTTTTGCTGAGTATTTCGTGCAACGACAGCGCTATGTCCTTTGTCGTTGTGAGGAGGTCGGGTTTATCCGTTAATCCTGCAACGGCAATAGCTTCGGCTCTGTTTACCGCAACGAGGTCACAAAGATTAAATGCGCCTGTCTGCAAAAACTCCTTTGCCTCACCCTCAGCTACCGAAACAACACAGTAAGCGCCTTTGCTTTTGGCGGCAGATAAAAACGCCACGCGACTTTCGATAGACACTTCAGGTAGTGCAACGGCAACAGTTTTGCTGTCGATATATTCCAGCGACAAACAATCCGTCACGTATTGCGGTGTGACGATACTCATCGCGCTGTTAAGGGCTGAAAAGTTACAGCCGTCTTTGTTTTTGTACTGTAAGCAGATGCTGAGCATCGTGCTAAACCTGTCCGAAGTTGCCACATACTTAGTGTCCATACCGACGCGTTGCATATCAAGCAATAACTGCCTGCCAAAACTGTCGTTGCCTACGGCCCCGATAGGCAAAACACATGTATCTTTGCAAAGTGAGGCTATGTAATGCAGTACGATGTGTTGCTTGCAATAGTCCTTTGCATCGCTGAGCGTGACCGCGCGTGACTCGTTTCGCCCGAGAGTTGTGTCAATGTCACTGTGAAACAGCAGACCTGTCCCTATACCGCCTAAACCTAGAACCTTGTTAAAAACAGGTGAACTCATAGAAATCTCCTTTGCGTGTCAACAGTTAAGGAAACATTGTGTGGCTAAACTAGCCGGTCAACCTACCTGAATACGCTACCGCTGTCGGTTATTTTATATAGCGTTGACACTAGTGTTAGCCGGCAGATTTTGGTGTTTTTTCCGCTATGCAGTGTCATTAAAATTCACATTCCCCAAAGTAGTGAGTATTTTTTTTCTTGCAGAACAAAAAAATCGCCCAAAAGCTGTTTGTTTCAGCTTGTACCAACACTATTTAGTATACTTCCCCTTTTTCAGCGAGGAAAGTATACTAAAATATAACAAGCATTGTACAAACTTTAAAAAGCATTAAACACCCTGATGTACTGCCCTAAATTCCCACCCGGGGTTTTCGCTTATTGGATGTGTTGCGGTTTCTACCGTTGTTGTTATCAGCGCGTCGCTGTGTTCTTGAAGTAATGTTATTGGGTACTCCGGAGTCAGCTCTGAGAAAAGAGCTATGCGTAGTGCGGTCTGCTTCCAAGCACCCGTAGCGGAATAAACCCTGATTTTCTTTGCCTTTAAGCACTCCTTTGCGCCAAGCGTCACCGACATCGGCGGCATAAACTGCCATGCGCTGCCAAGTCCGCGTTGAGACAGTGCAATTATCGTGTCCATGTTGTTTTCCTGTACCCTCGCGGTGGAGTTTCGTATGTCGTCAATCGTAACGTTAACATATGGGTTGCGGTTTGCTTGATTAAATGCAATGTGCCCGTCCTGACCAAACCCACCCAGACAATAATCTATGTCAACCTGCGCTATCATCTTTGATATGTCATATATGTTGCACGCATTCAAATAATGGCGATTTTGCTCCGGCACACGCAGGCTTTCATCAACCGTACCGTAAAAATACCGCTCCATAAATGTATGAAAGTTGTTGGGGTCGTTAACCGGCAAGGGTTTAGCTTCCCAGTCGAGGTTCTCATCCATATGAAAACACACAACATTTTTTAGCGATATGCGCTCGCTGTTAACGATATTTGCAAACGGCTCGTACCATTCTTTAGGGCCGCATGGGATAATGGCGTGGTAAACTCGTCCCTGTGCATTTGCAAGTGCAATGTCCTGTGCAAAGTCGTTTGCCATAACAAACCCAAGCTCCTTTGCGTCCTGAACAAGACGCAAAGGTACTTTTGTCTGTGGATGGTCGACAAGTTTGTCCGTAGGTACACTGCACCACTTATATAAATCAGATAAATTCATAATGTCCGTTCCTTTCTGCGGTTACGGCAAAAGCCTTTCGCACACGATTTTAGGCCAAGCAAGACACTGTGTAAAAGCTTCGGCATACCTAACGCCGGACTGCAACCCACGGTATCGCGCGCAAGTGGTTACAAATTCCTCAAAGTCAATGCCGTCGTGTTCTTTCATCCACACAAGTTGGCTCTGATGACGGTTCAGCATTTTCATTTTAGTATCAAATGTGTCGGTTACGTCAACATACTCTGTAGGATTAAACCCAATGCCGGCCAGTGTGTCCATGTAGTAAATGGGGGACAAAACCGAGTGGTGCTCATATTGCGTTTTATAGTGAGGGAGTGTGGCAACAAAAGCCGCATCAAACACAAGTTTGCTCACAGCCACATGATCCGGCATATAGTCATTTGGGCTGTGGGTAATAATAACATCAGGTTTTGCGGTGCGTATGACATCAATAACCTTATCGCGGTGAGCTTTGTCATCGGCATAGATGCAAAGGTCATCAATGTCACATGTCAGACTTAAGGCACCGATTATCTCAGCGGAGTCACAAAACTCTTTACGCCTGATATCACGAAGCTCGTCCGGCTGTATTACTGCGTGACCTTGATTTCCGTTGGAAACATGGCACATTATAACGTTATCCCCGCGCTGTTTGCACCGTGCAAGTGTCCCTGCGCATGAAATTTCGATATCGTCCGGATGTGCAGCTATTGCTAAAACATTCATAAATTTTACTTTGCCTCCATGCGTGCCAGCATCTCGTCACACATCAAAAGCATACGTGTTATGTGAAAAAGCCCTTTGTAACAGTTGCTCTTTATAACAGGATACTGCCACTTACCATCGCGCGTGAGATAGCCTACCCATTCACCTCTGTCCTTGTCGGAAAACCGGTCAAAGGAGTAGTCAAAGATTTTCTCAAACCATTTTGCATATTTTTCATTTCCACTCATCTCATAAGCCATAAGCGTAGCAACAAGCGATTCACCGGCAGGCCACCAAAGCTTCATATCATGCTCATATTGTTCCATTGGGCGACCGTCGATGTCTTCAAAATAATTTATACCGCCGTACTCATTATCCCAACCGCGCTCCAGCGACCAATCAAGTATATTTAATGCTTTTGGCATCAGCTGCTGTCCGTCGTTAAAGCTACCAAGCTCCTGTAACATAAACCACGCAGCTTCTATTGCATGTCCGGGGTTGATTGTTCGCCCGATCGGCTCATCGATAAATTCACCGTTTACGCCCACAGTTTCCATAAGCGCCTGCTTGTGTGGATGGTAATGCAATCTTAATATATCATCAATATAGTGTCGGCACTCGTCAATATAGAATTGCCTGTTTTCGCTGTCACACCTTGCCATAACACTGCTCACATTGAGCATAATCATGGGGTTGGCAAGCGGTTTTAGCGGACGTACGGCAGGGTTGTATTTGGGTGGGACTTTGTAAGGGTCCGAAGAGGGGTTTTTATATATGCGGCGTATAGAATTGTAGACTTTTTTCGCATCGGCAAGAGCCTTTTTTTCACCGCTTGCCAAAGCGTATTCGGCGCTGCCGGCGATGTAAAATGCCTCGCTGAAAAAATATCTGCGTTTTCTTATCGCTCGCCCGTCGCGCGTTACGGTGAAAAACATCCTGCCATCAACATCAAAACAGTGTTTGTCCATAAACCTTTTGCAACTGCGCGCGATGCTCAAATATTCATCGTTTTCACCAAAGCGGTTTATCAAATTTGAAAATGTCCATGCCACTCTACCTTGGAACCATACACCCTTGTCACTGGAAAATGTATCGCCGAACTCATCTAAAAATGTGGGCATACCCCCGTATTTGACATCTAGTTTATCCTTCCAAAACGGGAGCATGACGTCGTTAAGCTCCTGTTGCAGTTTTCTACGGTAGAGTGCCATTTGCGATTTGTCCATTTTTACCTCCGAACAGAAATTAGATAGGCAAGCACATAGTGCACTTGCAGTGAAAGTTAAAATTTAATAATGAAAGTTTATTATATTTTTGATAAAACATAACAAAACTCAAAAAACCATGCATATCCTTTTAATAAGGGATATTAGGTGAAAAGTGACCCCCTAAGAGGATGTCACTTTCGTTGACAGCCTTACTAGATATCTTTATCTAGTATTTCATCGCTTCCTTTTTTTAAACATCCCAATAAAGGAAGTCCTGATTCGGCAATTCTAACGGTTATCTTTTCATGATTATGTCGATCACTGTTTAAAGTATGTTTAAACCTATCTACAAACACTTTTCCAAGCAATAATATATCGCCGTCAAGTATAACGGTGTTTATATCGAGAAGTAAAAGTGCATTTAACGTTGCTATACCGACCATAGTAGCCATCTGTTCAATTTGATTATTTATGAATGGATCCTTTTTTGCAAAATTGCTGATTGTTTTTATGGTTATCTCCTCCTCGTTTGTAGCTACATATTCATAGAACACCCCCTTCTTTACCGTTTTAACCTGCTTTTTAATCCTGGTGATAAAAGCGGGTAACGTTGCAATATTTTCATAGCTTTCAACAACAACGTTTCCGTTTTGGTCTAACGTTGTCATGAAACCCAGCTCACCTGCGTTGAATGCTTCCCCCTCATAAAGCTTGCCGTCAATCACAATGCCCATGCCTATGCCTGCATCCAATCTCATTAATATATAATTTTCCTGGTGAATGGGGGAGTATCGGTTCAGCATAGCCAAAGCGGCAAGATTTATGTCATTTTTTACAATAACCCTTTTTGTATTGAAGTTAGCCTCGAAAATATTCGCTATAGGCATGTCGGCCCATTTTTGCGCAATCTGTGCAGGGCGATTGATGACACCCGTGTCATTTATCGTGACGCCGGGGTTTGCTATCACTATGCCACCTATGTTTGAAGAGGCTATATTGTGTTTTGCAAGTAAACGGAACAGTAGCAATATTATGCCGGTTATCGTATCTTCGCCACCGTCTTCTTCTTTAATGGCATATTTATCACTGAACAGAATGTCGCCGGCCAAATCTCCGACACAGACATCAACAGGGTTTTTGCCGAGATCTACAGCAATTATGTACTTGTAGGTTTTATTTAACCTCAATACAATCGGTTTACGTCCTTTGGGCAAGTTCTCCTCAAAACCGTCCACGAGCAACACGCCTTTTTCGATGAGCTCGTCCGCATTTTTTGATATACTGACAACGCTAATGCCTACACGCTTTGCCAATTGCTTTTTTGTCATGGGGCCATTTTTTAACAGCGTGTTGCATATCAACTTTTTGTTTTTTTCTTTTTCAATTTTTTGTCCGGTTTGATTATCATTGTACGACATAGCTCACCATATATTTTAAACTGACTTTATTATATAGTAATCATTGCGGTTTGTCAACACTAAAAAACAAAGAAAAGTTTAAAATATTACTTTATTACATTATTAGTATCTAAAATTTTAATAATTTGCGATATTTTCATTGTATTGTAATAAAAAATAATTCAATATCTTAAAATTTTACTTTTTAAATACTAAATGCATGAAAAATCTATGATTACAGTTAATAATAGATAGTTTTAAGTCAAGAATTATTGCATTATTAACAAAAAATAGAATATCTGTTGACAAACTAAAGATAAAATGATAATATGTAAACATAATAAACGGAGTGAATTATTAAAAAAGTTATCAGCAGTATTTATATATATTAAATTCGATTTAATAATTCACACACACACCAATCGGTTACCTCTTTCGTCTTGTACAGTTACAGCTTAGTCTTACTAAATTTCGTTTAATAAAAATGAAGTAACTGTTTTGAAACGAAAGGGGTATTTATGATTTATGATTCATTAAAAAACGCAAAACTTTACGGTGACATCAGTCGTTTGGAATCTGTCGTGGATTTTATTAACACCCACGACATGAAATCTTTATCGACCGGCAGAAATGACATAGACGGCGAAGACCTTTACGTCAATGTCATAGAGTACGAAACAACAACCGATCCGGTAAAGTTTGAAAGTCATATTGAATACATAGATGTACATTACATGGTCGATGGCGCTGAGGGCATAGCCCTTGACGATGTTGACAATCTCACGGTAAGCGATGCTTACGACAAGGATATGGAGGCCGCGCTGTATGTGGCAGACGTAAAGGATGTTGTAACTTTGAAGACCGGTATGTTTGTTGTGCTCTATCCCCACGAGGCGCATCGTGGTAAAATTCCATGTGGCAAAACCGCCCCTTTGAGAAAAGCGGTTTTCAAAATAAAAATTTAATTTATTTAGGAGAAAATTATGGCTAAAGTTCTTGTTGTCATTCCGGCTTTTTTAGACAAACATCCGCCTGCACGGCAGCTACTTATCGATCAGGGCATAGAACTGATTGAAAACACCGATAGAGGAAACAGTCCGTCAGATTGGCAGGACTTGTTACCGCAAATTGACGGTATAATAGTAGGCGGCGGCGGAAAGTGGGATGAAGAGGCTTTCAAAGTTGCAAAAAATCTCAAAATAATAGCCAAGACCGGCAAAGGTCTTGACAACATAGATATTAAAAAGGCGCGTGAGTACGGTATCACGGTGACAAATACCGGATCTGCCAATGCCAACGGTGTGGCGGAACTGACGATGGGTTTGATACTTGTATGCTTGCGTGACATCGTAAACATTCATAACAGCGTCACGGGCGGTGCATTTGATATGCTTTACGGTCCTGAAATTAAAGGCAAAACACTCGGACTTCTAGGTTTTGGCGCAATAGCTCAACTTGTGGCAAAAAAGGCAAGTGGTTTTGATGTCAACATCATCGCGTATGACCCTTACTTTAACAATGACGTCGCAAAGGAACTCGGGGTGCAGTCGGTGAGTGTAGAAGAACTTTATAAACAAGCTGACATCATTTCAATGCACATACCGGCAATGAAGGACACTGCGCACTTTGTAAACGCCGACTCTTTTGCTCAGATGAAAGACGGAGTAATCTTTTTAAACTGCTCTCGTGGCACTGTGTGTGACGAAAAAGCTTTGATAGCAGCTTTGCAGAGTGGTAAGGTTGCATTTGCCGGACTTGATGTGTTCGAGACAGAACCGCCGGCGGCAGACAATCCACTTTTGAGCATGAAGAATGTTGTGTACACAAGTCACATAGGCGGCTCTACGTATCAAGCAGCAATTGCCGACTGCACACTTACTTGTGGAGCTATTGTAGATGTGCTTAACGGAAAAACACCACAAAATCTCGTTAATTGACGTGAGGAGAACAATGAGTTACGTAAATGCAGAACATTATAAAGGTATCATCATAGCGCTGTACGGATGCTTTAAGAAGGATACTTATGAACTGGATACCGAAGCGGTTAAGCGCCTGACCGAGTTTTATCTCGACAAAGGTGTAACGGGTCTTTATGTAGGCGGTAGCAGTGGTGAAGGACTTTTGCAGAGCGTGGATGAACGCAAAAAGACACTGGAAGCTGTGATGTCCGTCGCAAAGGGTAAGCTTACCATCATCGTGCACGTAGGTGCTATGAACACCGCTGACAGCATAGCTCTTGCAGAACACGCAAAACAGCAGGGTGCGGATGCCGTTTCGGCAATACCGTGTGCGTTTTACCGCTTACCGGAACGCAGTATAAAAAAGCATTGGCAAAGCATTATAGATGCAACCGACCTGCCGTTTATAATTTATAATATCCCTCAGCTGTCGGGCTATGACCTGTCGATGTCAATGCTACGTGAAATGGCGCAAAACCCAAAGGTCATCGGTATAAAAAACACCTCGATGAGCACATACCAAACACAGCAATTTAAAACCAAAGCAGGCAAAGACTTTTTACTGTTTAACGGTCCGGACGAGCAGTATCTTGCCGGAAGAATCATGGGTGCCGATGCCGGAATTGGCGGAACATACGGTATAATGCCTGAGCTGTTTGTGCGCATGGAAAAATACTACGATAGCGGCGACCTCGAAATGGCGCAGGAGTTGCAGTTTGCCATATCCGATATTGCGACAGAGTTGTTTGCGTTCCCGTGCATATACGGTGCGGCAAAGGATATCTTGCGACTTCGCGGGGTGGATATCGGTGTTGTTCGACCTCCGTTTGAACAGGTTGATGAGTGTCAAAAAGAAGACGTAAAAAACCTCTATGAACTGATCATGGAAAGCATAAAGAAATATTGTTAACCCAAAAAAGATGTCATAATCTTTTTTGTGAAGTAGTCAATCAACTTGAAAACCGACACGCCTTGCCGGCACAAATTTCCACTTGGCAATTCTGTATCGCTTTCCAACGTAACTGACTATAGTTAAAAAATCATTTTATTAAGGAGGATCATATTATGAGCAGAAAAACATTAGTTGCCATCGGATTATTAGTATCAATGATGCTGTGGATTACTGCATGTGCAGCTCCGGCAGAGGCGCCGGCTGATGCCGACACAGCAGCGCCGAGTACTGAAGAGCCGGCTGCGGAAGAACCTGCGGCTGACGACGGTGAAAAAACCGTTATCACTGTTCTGCGTCCCGGTGATGAAGAAAAGGTTAGACTATTTATGGATCCCGCAATAGAAGAATTTAACGCAAACAACCCTGATATCGAGATGCAGGCAGTCTTTGAGGGTTGGAACTCTTGGATACAAAAGTATCCGACATACTTCCAGTCCGGCACACAGGCCGATGTCGTGTTCTGGTGGGACTATGCATTGAGCGACACATATGTCGCGGACAAACTTGTTCCTTTAGAGGGATATGTTGATCAAGAGGTTATCGACCTGCTTCCGGCTTCCATCATCGAGGCGGTTAAATTGGACGGTGTCCTGTACAGCATACCTCAGGGTGTTTCCGGCTTTATGGTTTACTACAACAAAGAAATCTTTGAGCAGGCAGGGCTTGATCCCGAAGCACCTCCCACAACATGGGATGAGCTTTACGACTATGCAAAACAAATAACCGACAACACCGATTATGCAGGTCTTGGTCTGCCCGGCAAGGGTACAACACTGCATGACCACACATTGCTACTAATGTTCCAAAGCATCGGCGGTCAGATTATCAACGATGACAACACACCGCGCATCAATACTCCGGAGGGTATTGCGGCTCTGGAATACTTGAAAAAACTGTCGGAAGTTGCTCCGTCTAACTTTATGGAACTTGAGCGCGGTGACAATCGCACCATGTTCACCAATGGCGAACTCGGCATGATTATATCCGACTCCACATGGGCTGTGCCCGGTCTACAGGCAAAATACGGCGAAGATCTTGACGCTTCTATAATTGGTCTTGCACCGATGGTAGAGGGCCCGGCAGGCAAATACAACTACTTTGGCGCTGATGGTTGGGTTATAACCAACGAAGCCGAAGCAGAAGAGGCCGGACGTGTTATTAGCTTCCTGTCCTCAGAAGAGCAGACATATGCACATCACGTAGCTTACGGCGGCACACCTTACACAGAGTACGAGAGATCACAGCCGGAGTTTAGCTATGATTTCTGGAATGTGTTTATCGAAACTCTTGAAGATTACACAATGGTTCCCAGAATGGGCAAAACCCATCCAGGTGCCGGTGCATTTGAAAAGGAACTCTATCCTGTTTGGCAGAAATATCTACTTGGCCAATCCACAGCTGAAGAGTGCGCTATCGAGGCTGAGGAGACCATTAACACAATCAACGAGCGCTTTGGTATATAGTTTTTAACAGCCGTTTGAACGTCAATCGGCACAACCAAATCTCCGGGGTGTGGCGGTAGAGGCTACTGCCACACCTCACTTTCATAGGAGGTACATCGATGCAAAGAATAAAGAAAAAAATGTTGCTGTTCATAATACCGTTACTAATAATGATAATAAGTATTTACTTAGTGCCGCTTGTGAACACAATTCGCTACTCTTTCATGAACACGATGGGTGGGATGAATAACTTTATCGGTCTTGCTAATTTTGAAAAGGTGCAAGACTATCTGCTACCCGTCATCGGCAATTCACTCATATGGACATTCGGCTCCATCATCCCATCATTGATATTGGGTCTTGCGGCCGCAATGGTCATGCAGGGTAAATTTAAGTTTAAAAGAATATGTGTAATGCTATGTTTACTACCGTACACAATGCCCCTCATTATCGTTGCCACATCATGGTACTTCCTTTATCATCCGTCGTTTGGTTTGTTAAATGTCGTTTACCTTACCATCACAAACGCACTGGAGCCTTTGGCGTTTTTATCATATGACAACGCCATGATAAGCGTTATTGTAGCTAGAATCTGGCGTGCGGCACCATTTGCGTTTGTCGTCTATTATGCGGCGATACAAAACATACCGCAGGAGATAATGGAGTCGGCAAGTGTTGACGGTTGTACAAAGTATCAGCGTTTTATATACATAACATTTCCGCAACTGAAACCCGCAACTCTGACGAGCGGTATTATACTTACCGTCTCGACATTTATGGTGTTTGACATCATCTATACCCTTACCCGCGGCGGCCCTGTGGACGCTACAACAATACTGCCTATTAAAATATACGCAGAGATATTTAACTTTTACGACCTGGGTGCGGCGAGTGTTCTCTCACTTATATCTATGATTATTCTAACCGCTATAACCCTTGTTTACTGGCGTGTATTAGGTGGAGGGGAGGACTTGGTTGATGGGAAATAATGTTGTCAAAAAAAGAAATCCGGCAAACAGCCCCTTGCAATGGGTGTTTAGGATAGCCGTCATACTATTTTCAGTTATACCCATGTACGGTGCGCTTATAGTAGCTTTGACACCTTACTCCAACCTTATGGAGCCGCTATTATACCCTGTTTATTGGGAGTTTTCAAACTTTGCCACTGCTTTTATGAGCATAGCAAGACCATTTTTCAATAGTTTCTTTTACAGTATAACCACCGTGGTTTTTGTACTGCTCATTGCAATACCCGCCTCATATACCATAACGAGGTTTAATTTTCCCGGGCGCAAGATCATGTTATTCTTGCTACTGTGGACACAGATGCTTGCCGGCATCATTGTTATGCCGTCTATCTACACTTCGTTAATAGAATTTGGCCTTTCGGACAGGGTGCCGACACTTGTGTTTATCTTGACAGGTGTTAATCTATCGATGACGGTATGGTTATTGGTCGGATTTTTCTCCGGTCTGCCGCGAGAAATAGAGGAAGCTGCCCTTATTGACGGGGTGAGCATTTTCAAACTCTTTACAAAAATAATTCTTCCGATAAGCACACCCGGTATTGCGGTAGCGGCTACATTTGCTTTTATAAACGGTTATAATGACTTTGTAATTCCGCTGTTTGTTATGACCTCACCCGAGAAACTGCCGCTGACAATGCGACTTAACAGTCTCATCTCCGAGATAACGGTGCAGTGGCACATACTTGCCGCAGGTTCGCTGATAGGTTTACTACCTCCGCTTTTGCTGTTTTTCGTGTTTCAGCGTTACATAATCGGCGGTATAACATCGGGCGCCGTTAAAGGATAATTGAATAACGACTGATAGTGAGATGGTTTTGTTATACATTTTTTTAGCAATAATCCCTCACGTTTAGTCCTTGACTTTGAATATCAAGTGCGTTTTGCACTTGCCAAGGCTAGTTTTATTAAAGGAAAGTTATGAAAGATTTTACATTTGCATTGACAACCAAAATACACTTTGGTGAAAAGGCACACACACATCTGGAAGCTGAGATAAAAGCGCTGACTGACAAAAAGGTTATGTTATGTTATGGTGGCGGAAGCGTTAAAAGCAACGGTGTTTTTGACACGGTTTGTTCACAGCTGAAAGCCGGTGGTATAGAGTTTGTTGAGTTTTGTGGCATCAAGCCGAATCCGGAACTTGAGAAACTGCGCGAGGGCATTGACATTTGTCGTAAAAACGATATTGGGTTGATGCTTGCCGTCGGTGGCGGAAGTGTTATCGACACGGCAAAAGGTATTGCGGTCGGCGCTCTGCTTGATGGTGACATATGGGATGTGTTTGAAAAACGAATACAGGCCACAAGGGCACTTCCCGTCGGTGTAGTTTTGACGCTTGCCGCTGCCGGCAGTGAGATGAGCAATTCAGCCGTGATAACCAACATGAAAGAGCACAAAAAATACGGCATGGGCAGCGAGCTTATAAGGCCGGCTTTTTCAATACTGAATCCTAACTTCACAAAGTCGGTGGATGCATACAACACGGCGGCCGGCGTGTGTGATATCTACGCCCACCTGCATGAGCAATACTTCACCACCACTAAACATGTCAGCTCGGTTGACAGGATGATAGAGGGGCTTATGATTTCCGTTATACAAAACGGCTATCTTGTAGCGGAAAACGGTGAAGATTATGATGCGCGAGCCGAGATAATGTGGGCAGGCTGTATGGCGCACAATGACGTGCTGACGGTCGGCAGAGATACCGACTGGGCATCTCATCGCATAGAGCATGAGTTAAGCGCATATTACGGATTGTCACACGGCGCAGGACTTGCGGTAATAATGCCTGCATGGATGAAGTATTGCTATCGGTATGACATCGAACGCTTTACAAGCCTTGCCGTAAATGTACTGGGCGCACCGCTGTTTGTCGATGATAAGGCAAAAACGGTTCAGATAGGCATACGTCGCCTTGAAAACTTTTTTAAAGACATCGGGTTGCCCACAACGCTTACCCAGCACAACATTGATGACACAAAGTTCAAGTTAATGGCAAATGCGACTACACGAAACGGTACCATTGATGTTGGATGCACAAAGGTTTTAAACAACGATGATATAGAAAAAATACTATATCTCGCACTATAATTTAAAAGGGGTTTTTATGGAGAGAAAAAGTGTAAGCACACTGTTTGATTTGACAGGAAAAGGTGCAATAGTCACAGGTGGCGTATCGGGTTTAGGGCATGACATGGCAACAGCACTTGCCGAGGCAGGGGCTAAACTTGTTTTAACATCACGCAGTCTGGAAAAAGCACAAGAAGTAGCCGAAAAATTCTCTAAAGAATACGGTTGCGAGTGCTACGGTCTTAAACTTGATCAGACGGACTTTCAAAACATAACAGAGTGCTTTGAAAAGGCAAACGAGCTATTGGGTGGCATTGACATACTGATAAGCAATGCCGGCGGTGGATCGGGCAAGGCACAGGGTGACCTGATTTTGAGGGACGCTCAGGTGATAGCTGATATGATTCATCTTAACCTTACAGGGTCACTGCTTTGTTGTAAAGAGGCTGCAAAATACATGATAGAGCGCCGCTACGGCAAGATAATCACAATTGGCAGCATAGCCGCTGTAGTAGGTAGAGATCGTGAAATTTACTTAAAAAATGAAAAGATGCAACAGCCGATAGACTATGCCGCTGCAAAGGGCGGAGTGGTCGGAATGACACGTGATCTTGCGGCTTACCTTGCCCCATACGGAGTTTTTGCAAACTGCATCTCACCGGGTGGATTTGACAACAGTATCCTGCCGCAGGGGTTCATAGATGATTATGCCGAAAAAACCATGACGGGGCACATGGGTCGAATAGGTAGCGATATAAAAGGCGCGGCTGTATTTTTGGCATCTGCGGCCTCGGATTATGTGACGGGACACAATCTTGTCGTTGACGGAGGATTTTCGGTATTTAAATAAATTGGCATAATAGGCTTGACCGATTAACACCTCTTATCGGTTATCCGTGCAAAGATAATATGGGTTTTGGCTTGCTTTTCTCGCCAAAGGGGAGTGAGCCAAAATAGAAGTTTTTGCCGGCTTAACATGAAAAAATATCTTATGTATGCTCTCCTCAGCCTTCGGCAGGGGAGAGCATACATAAGAAAATCGGTTGTATTTTCAATGGTGTCAAAATTTTTCATTCATTTTAATTTAACAATGCAAAATGTAACAAAAGGAGAACTTCATGGAAAATTTGCAAGAAGTAAAAAGCTGGGCAAAATCCGAATTGGATAGATGTATTGATTTTTGGCTGCAAAACGGAATGGACGAGGTTAACGGTGGCGTTTACACCTGTCTTGATAGAAAAGGTGAGATTTACAGCACCGACAAAAGTGTATGGATGCAGGGACGTTGCGCGTATACATTCAGCTATCTTTGCAATACATATGGCGAAAAACCGCAATGGCTTTCGGCGTCGGAGTCATGCCTTGATTTTTTAGAAAAGCATTGTATAAACAAAGACGCACAGGGCAGAATGTATTTTACCGTGACAAAGGACGGACAACCACTGCGTCAGCGCCGCTATTGTTTTTCTGAAGGGTTTTATGCTATCGGCAACGCAGAATGTTACGGCGTTACCGGCAAGCGCGAATATCTTGATCGCGCGAGACAAGCATACCAATTGATATATGATCTTACACAGGGTCAAAAAGCCGACCCCACAGGGATGGGTGCAAAAACGATAGCCAGTACACGCTCGGGCAGAGCACTTGCCGATCCCATGATTTTTTTAAACATAAGTAACGTCTTGTGCCGTGTCGACCCTGAAAACGCACCGCAGTACATCAAATATTCTTGGGAGTGTGTGGAAAAGATCCTCAAATTTCACCGCAAAAAGGATATGAAGTGTACCTTGGAGATGGTGGGCTTAAACGGTGAGTTCTTTTCCGAAATTACCGCCGGACGCGTTGTAAGTCCCGGTCATGATATTGAGTGCGCATGGTTTTTGATGGAGTTTGCCAACGCACAACAGGACAAAGAGCTGTACTCTGAAGCACTGTCGATGCTTAAAGACGCGCTGGAGCAAGGTTGGGATGATGAGTATGGTGGTATTTTATACTTTATAGATTGTCTGGGCAAGCCTACTGAGGCCTACGAGCACGACATGAAATTGTGGTGGCCTCACAACGAGGCACTCATCGCCTGTGCGATGGCATATGCCGATACAAAAGACGATTACTACAAACAGTGGCTGATTAAGGTTGCAAACTATTGTAAAACTTACTTTTGCGACGAAAAATATGGAGAGTGGTACGGCTATCTGCGCCGCGACGGAAAACCAACCGAGCCCCCCACAAAGGGAAGCACATTTAAAGGCCCGTTTCACCTGCCGCGCGCACTAATAATGGTGGATAAGATATTAGAGGCATTTGTTTAATGTGAAAGTTTGATTTTGTTGTAGTATAACTTGTTTTTTATGACAGTTTGTGGTATAATAGCTGATATTGAAAATGTTACGTTTTCAATATCAGCTATTGCTAATTTTATGTACGTATAACTTGTAAGATAAATTGCTGCATACACGATGTGTATCTCAAATTACAGTGCAATTGGATTAAGAATTCGCATCGTTTTAGCTATGCATAATCAACTTGTAAGCTGAGACAGGTGGAATTTATGCCGACAAAACGAGTTGGTTTTAAAGTTGCTTGACTTTCATTACCATTATGATTAATCAATGCGGATGTAGTTTAGTGGCAAAACATCAGCTTCCCAAGCTGAGGTTGTGGGTTCGATTCCCATCATCCGCTCCACCAGCGTGACGCTGGACCCAATCAGGCATCGAGTGAAGCTCGGTGTCTTTTTTTTATGTATGAGTATATTTTAGGCGGTTCCTATAAGAACACTCCCACCACGTCAGAGTGCCGTAATAGGAACTGAGTTCATGTTACGGCACTCTTTCTGTTTTTATCTTTATGGTCTGCCAAAGAAGTTTGAAAAAAATTACAGCAAAATCACTGTCAATATTGTCCATCAGTTAGTTGACGAAAAAATATCTATCCTATCCTATTCAATTCAAATCTCAATATCATGGCGTGCATTTTGTTATCAGCTATCCTCGTAGCAATTTTTGTGTAGAGTTTCAGTTTTTTGCGAAGTTCTTTTGAAATATTACTGTAAAATCCAGTAGAAGACAGGAGTTTCATATTTGTTCTATCTGCAAATTCTTTAGAATCGTTTATATAAAAATACATCATCGCATTTTTATTGCCTGTTTTTTTGACATATTTATTTACATAATTTATACCGTATTCATCAGTGGCATCAAAGAGGATTTCAGCATTTTTAAACTGATTTTGTAGCTTTGATAAAAGAGCTAAAATCTCATGCTCTTTGAAGTATTGAAACACACCGGCCACGACAAAAATTGTAGGCGCGGTGCAGTCCATAAATTGTGAAAAGTTAAGCTCATTTGCGTTGCCGACGATTAATGTTTCGTTTGGAAGTATGCCCAATACTTCCTTTCTGTTCTCTATCACAGAGGGGAAGTCAATTTCGTAAAAATGTGCATCATCAGATAAATCTTTCAACCTAAAAGCCATTGTCTCAAGACCGCAACCTATACAAACTACATTGCAGCGTCCGTTTTTTTGAGCAAATTCGGACACAACTTTATCCATGTTTACAGCTCTTGAAGCAGAAGCCAACATCGTGTACTCACTGCTTTTTTTTGTAATAATGTTTTGAGGAATAAGCTTTTCAAGGTTTAACGCCTTTTCATCATAGAAATATTCCGGAAACCTTTTTGAAATATATATCCTTGCCATTAGTGGAATAAATAAGGTGTCGGGAACCCCGCTTAGTTTTTTGGTGTCCATAATTATAACTGCTCCTTTCTATTACAATAAATAAAGGTTATCGCCAACAACCAGTTGAGGAAATGACCGAGTTCGAGACTAAATTATAATAAGAGTGTAAATGTCCGGCGGTTCCTTTTTTGAGATTTGCGCCCGTGATTAAGTCACAGGTCTTGCATAAAACAAAACAATAAATTGCAGTAGCCAAAAAACTTGAGCTTTATCCAAGCAAAGCGTAAATGTTTTTCTTGTATTCCGCCAAAACCTTTTCCCTTAAATCAGCTGATAGCCTTTGTAAGTTCATAAAAGCTGCATGGTCTTCTATTTCCATAAGAATTAAACTGTCATCCATAAGTCTCAAAAAGTCAATTCGCTGAAACCCATGTTTAAGATTAGAATATTTTGCAAATTTATCCGATATTGTTTTTTCCGTTTGTGACAGTTCAATTAGGTTTGGCTCCGGATAATTCGGATATTTTGATGGTGTATACTCAAATACATACATTAATCTATCTGCGACATAATAGCATTGCACTTCCGATTTAAAGCTCATAACCGGTTGAATGATATTTCCCTCTTCATAATTGTCTTTTAGGTTCTCGCTTGATATAAGTCGCTGATGAAGACCGTTACCGAAAGACTTAATATCCTTGACTATGTATTTTTCAGTTTCAGGGATTAGTTCGAGTTTATTTAACGTGTTTATTGTGGGAATGACATTTTCATTTGCATCAAATAGCACACAAAGATAACCTTTTCCTATTCCATCAAGACCTACCATATTTACCGTTTTAATGTTTTTGCGTTTCAGGCGATTTATCAGATTGTTGTTTTTTTCGTATAGACTTGCAGTTTCGGCTTCTTTGCTGACCCACGTATTTCTTCTTATGATGACATCATAATCACCATCCAGCGATTCATCATAACCAACCTCTTTTAAATCAACGTTATGTCCATCAGTTTCAAATGAACTTTTAACAAAGGTGTCATCAACCAATGCAATGTTTTTTAGATTAGACAATATCAAAATATTATATTTTTTCATATACTCCCTTTTTCAGCTCCCATTCCTAAGACTATTAAATCTTTTCCTAACCATTAATACCGACCACAGCACAATTATTATATCAATGATATCCGAAGCATAATGAATGTCATCTGCTAAAAAACTCAGCACGACACTGGGTCGCCCTTATTCCATCCAAAAGCATCGCTACTCCTACAAACAGCGTCAGCATAAAGGCATTTAATGATTGAAACGAAACAGCTCCTTTGGCAACCTCCCCAGCCCTGCGGCAATAAAATTATTTAGCAAGTTCCCATGATGCCGCAGTGGTTCGCTTTTCCCAAAGCTCATTATATAGCCCGCCTGTTTTAAGCAATTCGTCATGTGTGCCCTGTTCACTTATTTCACCCTCGTCCACCACCACAATGTTATCGGCGTGCTTAATGCTGGAGAGTTTATGCGCAATGACTATCAATGTTTTCTCTTTGACAAGTTCGTTTATCGCCTCTTGAATATATCGCTCGTTATCAAGGTCAATTGATGCGGTTGCCTCGTCGAGCAGAATAATAGGAGCGTCTTTTAAAATCGCCCTTGCAATGGAAATGCGCTGTTTTTCACCGCCCGATAAAGAGGACCCACCGCTTGTCACCACAGTGTCAAAGCCGTTAGGTAGGGCCATAATAAAGTCATAGCACCTCGCCTTTTTTGCCGCTTCATAAACCTGCTCTTTGGTTGCGTTTTCGTTGCCGAGGGCTATATTATTGTATACCGTGTCGTTAAACAGATACACCTTTTGGAAAACCATGCTGATATGTTTGTATAGCTCGGTGGTGCTTATCTCGCTTATGTCTACACCGCCGATGGTCACAGCACCTTTATTTACGTCCCAAAACCTTGCTATAAGATTGGTTATGGTGGTTTTACCACTTCCGCTCCTGCCTACAAGTGCGGTCATTTTATTTTGCGGAATTTTAAGGTTTACCCCTTTTAGTATCTCTTTTTCACCGTAGGAAAAACGAACATCTTTAAACTCTATGTCAAAATTTTCGATTTTTGCGTCGGTGAAATTTTCATCTATAGCCTTAATCTCGTTTAACTTTTCATATCTATCGAGGGCTTCTTTTGACATATTTAACAGTGAAACCTGAAGACCCACCGTTGAAACAGGCGCAAAAGCACCCACCGAGAATACTATTATCATAACCATATACGGCAAGATTTCAGGTGTTAAACTGCCGTTATACGCACTTTGTGCTACAATAAGTGATGAGCCAAGCCCCGTTAAAGCTAAAATACCTACAATATAAGGTACCGCCGTTTTTTCAAAACCTAAGTTGAAATCTCTTGCCCTTCTAAAGGCCTTCTCGGTTTTAGAAAAGCGCTCACCCTCTAAACTAAGCGCCTTAATGACCGGCATTCCGCTTACATATTCAATTACTGCCTCGGCAAGATCTTTTGTGCCCTCCCTTTGCTTTTGACCCTCGATAATAGTCTTGTTATAATAGGCTTTTAGCAGGAAATATGCGACTATGCTTATTAGAATGTAGATGACTGACAATCCGGGATTGAAAAATATTAAAATCAATATCGACACCAACACACTGAATATCGAGGAGGTGAGCAGACCCATTGCCTGCATCCCGTACTGCTCAATGAATGATAGATCGTTTGCGAACACTGCGGTTAAATTTCCCACATTGTTGTCAGAAAAAAAGCCCATTTCAAATCGTCTTACTTTATCACCGGTTTTGATACGCTCGTCCGCAAACATAAGCACACCTATTCCTTGTTCAAGAGTATTACTTAGATATTTCAGCAGTGTCCTAACGGTTACAGCGGCAGTTAATGCAGTCAGCAGGATAATCCAGGTGCTAGAGGTTAGTGCATCCGAAATAATAAGAGATATAGCATAGCCTATTGCAAATATCGGCACATTTGCAAGAATCCCGTCAATAAATGCAAGAAAATAAGATGTAATAATTTTGCTTTTTCTCTTACCCGAGAGCTTTAAGACCCCTTTTACTAAATCAAACATTATTTATTACACCCCTCTCCGATAGTCCATTCCACCGTTTTTACACTTTGCTCCCACAGCTTTTTGTAGGTAGGTGAAATATCTAAAAGCTCGCCATGCTTCGCCTGTGCTTGCAGATTGCCGTTATCCACTACCATGATATTATCAGCAGAGGTGATGGTGGTAAGCCTGTGCGCGATTACGATGACGGTTTTGCCTTTTAACAGGTTTGATAGAGCGGTTTGTATCAAATGCTCGTTTTCGCTGTCGGTATGTGCAGTCGCCTCATCTAAAATGATAATAGGTGCATTCTTTAGCATAGCCCTAGCTATTGTTATGCGCTGTTTTTCACCGCCGGATAGCTTGCCACCCATAGTGCCGACGTTGGTGTCGTAGCCTCTTTCCAACGCTGATATAAAATCATGGCAACAGGAGTTTTTGCAGGCTGCTATGACGTCCTCTTTCGTTGCGCCCTCTTTGCCCATCAATAGATTGTCCATAATACTGCCGTCAAACAAAATATTATCCTGCGACACATAGGATATCATGGACATGAGTTTTTTACTTGTGAACTCCCTAATTTTTGCTATTGTGCTTTTTCCGCTTCCGCTCTCGCCGACTAATGCCGTGAGTTCTCCCTGTTTAAACTTCGCGTTAAATCGGTGCAGAACCTCTGTTTCTTCATTGTAGGAAAAGTTTACATCTTCAAAGGTTATGTCATAATTGTCGGGGTTATCGGTATTATTGCCTGTCTTTATAGGGGTGGCTGTAAATGTCGCCTCAATTTTTTCAATGGCATATCCTACCTGTGGAAAGACAGGCATAAACGACATCAGCTTAATAAGCGGCGCAGAAAGTGATAGGTTCAACAGCATGGTTAGTATAAATTCGTTTAACGCAATGCTCCCGTTTTGGTAGAAAATGATACCGATAGGAAGCGCAAGTAAAATTGTGCAAGGCATAACCGCGTTCATTATAGACATATCACGCCAACAAGCCTTGTACCACGCATAGGTTAAATCCCTTGCCTCAAGGATAGATCCTTTGAGCTTTTCAAAAGAGCCTGTAGTTTTTCCAAATACTTTGACGACTTCCATACCGCCGACGTACTCAATTATATTGCCGTTCATACTGTCGAGTGACGAATAGTATTTCGGCATCATATTAACGCCGAACTTCATCATAAACGTCATCGGAATCAGTCCACCCAAAATAATTGCAAAGGACAATAGTCCGAGTCGCCAGTCAAGTGCAAAGATGAAAATGTAGGTTGTTACAACGATAAATACGTTCGGTATGCCCTCCGGCACCATGTGTGCTACAAGGTTTTCCAAAAGGTCAGTGTCCTCCACAAAGCCTTTTTTATATCTGCCGACACCGTTATGCTCGATATACCCCAAAGGGTGCCGTGCCATGTCGTTAGCCTTGGCTTTTCGTATATTATAAAGAATACCGAAAGCCGCTGTATGGGAGTGTGTAAGTCCCACACCCAAAGCACAGGCTTTTAAGGCAAGTGTTAAAAACACGATGCCGCATATTGTCAATATGTAAGTGATGTCAATCGCCGCCCCCTCTATAAGCGACACCGAAATATTACTTAATGCAAGGTAGGGCAGCACACCAAATATCACACTTAGAAACAAAAAGAACAATGCACTGTAAATATACTTTTTAAGGTCCCCCGCATAAGCGAAAACTTTACCCATTATATATGTTCCTTTCCACCTTGTAAAATGCGTTAACTTTTGATTTGCCGAAGTTCATCTCATAGTCACAACATTGGTTAATAAACTCATTATCGTGGGTGATAACACATACCAATTCTGCGGTTTTTGCAACCTCCTCGATAAGGGCGGACACCCTCACCATGCTCTCAAAATCCAGCCCGCTTGTCGGTTCGTCAAAAAACATGTATTTTTTATTCAAAAACAGTGCAGTAGCGATCGCCACACGCTGTTTTTGACCACCGGAGAGTGAAAAGGGGTGTTCCTCTCGCTTTTCCGACAGGTTAAGCGACGCCAAAATTTCTACTGCTCGTTTTTCATTTTCCGGCGTGTCCTTTTCCACCAGTTCGTCATAGACAGACTCACAGGAGAGCTGGCTGTTTACGTCCTGCATAACGATAAAACTTCGTTTAATACGTGCTCGTTTAGTCAGCGGTTTTTCGTCGATTATTTTTACCTCGGCTTTCATAATCCCGGAAAAGGTTTTTACAAAAGTGCTTTTACCGGCACCGTTTATACCTGTTATTGCGACTATGCAGTGTTTTGGAATAGTTAAATCTGTAATATCAAGCAGAGTCTCATTTTTCCTTTTACAAAGTAAATTTTCTACTTTTATGCACTGGTCATCCGATAAGTTAACAGGTTTTTTAGTTATGGTTGGAGCGGTTATGCTGCGCAGTCCCATCGAGTGGTATTTTTGCTCACCAAGCCGCAAGAATTCGCATTTGGTGTAAACCTCATCAATCCTGCCGTCCTCCATATGAAAAACACGGTCACACAGCTCTAAGGTGTAATAAATTCTATGTTCGGCGATTATTACGGTTGCACCACTGTTTTTTATAGTACGCAAAGCGTCTTTCAGCTCCTCTATGCCAGTGGAGTCAAGGTTGGCGCTCGGCTCGTCCAAAACATAGATATCCGGCAGGCTCATATGCACCGAGGCACAGGCAAGCCGTTGCATCTCGCCACCCGAGAGGGTAAGCACATTTTTTTGCAAAATGTTTTCTATCTTAAATTCCTTTACCGTCTTTTTTTTACGCCGTTTTATCTCTTCAATCGGCAACATTTGGTTTGAGGGACCAAAGTTCAGCTCGTCCTCTACATTCAGATGGAAAAACTGCGACTTTGGGTTTTGAAAAACTGTGCCAACCCTGCGTGAGAGCTGCCCTACCGATTGACCCTTTATATTCTCGTTGTCGATAAGAATTTCTCCGGACAAATTGCCCTTGTAGTACTGCGGTATAATGCCGTTTATTGCCTGTAGCACGCTGGATTTTCCACTGCCGCTTTTGCCCGTGAGCAGTATAAACTCACCATTCTCAACCGTGAAGCTAATGTTGTTTAGTGCCCCCTTGTTTTTTTCACCGTAGGAATAGCTGACATTTTTAAAATCTATCATACACCCTCCCACGAACACCACCGCAACACTGTCAAGGTCATCATGACGAGTAGCACAAGATAATCAAACAGCCTAAAGCGTGAATCGTGCAATATTGTGCTATGTTTATAAAGACCCATGCCCTTTGTCATGGCGGCAATGGTAAGCGATTCGCTTGTTCTAACCGAGCTGAATAACAGCGGCACATAGATGTTCATTATCTTGGTGAAAACATTCGTCGAGCGTCCTCGCAAGGTCATGGAGGCTCTGATGTTCTGCATCTCGCTGTATAAGGTTGGAATAAATCTCACCACAACAATAATTGGAATAAGCACCGCCTGTGGTACCCGCCAATGTGAAAAGGCGGCAATAGACTCGCTGATATTTATAGTCCCGATAAAAAGTATGCCGTAAAGTATGGTAGGGTAAAACACCAAAATGCTGGTGAATGCGGTACCGATTGTTGATACAAACGCGATAGGAAGCAGAGGGAGTGCCGCACTTAAAGACTCTACAAAAACAAACAAAACACAGGCATTTATGCCTATCTTTATATGCCCCGAACAAAAGATTAAAACTATTGCTAAAATACTTGCTATCGATACATAGATATAATTACCCCCCATATAGTAAAGGGCGTTTATCATAATTATGAGCAACAGTTTGGTGCGTGGGTCTAATTTGAACAGAGCCTTTTGCATTAAACTATACCTGCACGTTTAAAATGCTTTTTAAACATAGCTTTTGCGACGAGGCCGCTAATAGTTGCAAATACAAGAGTAAGTATTATGGCGATTATTAAGCTTGTGGCGGTTGCCATTTCGAATATGGCAGTTGCTGATTCAGGGGTATAGCCGGACTGTACCGTTTTTTCAAGCATCCAGTCCTGTGCTACCCAGTATGCACCGGATTCTCCAAAGACCCACAGCGACAGCACAATATAGCTGATTAAATTTATTGTGTAGCTCTTATATTTTCCGAGCGATGCAACTATATCGGCAATAATAAAAAATGCTAAATTAAATAAAAATATGTAGATGTTCCCGAAGAACAGTAAGCCGATTATAAGCGATACAATTAATCCCAAAATTGTTATGGCAAACGGTTTTCCTGTTCTTGCAACAAACAACAAATACACAGGACCCGTGAAAAGTGCAACCATTGTCGGCATTCCGAGCGATAGAATAGGCACTACCTGAAATATTGACACTATCACCACAAACACGATAAACAGCGCACCGAAAATGCCGATTGAAACGAAATCTTTTACCTCTAATTTTTTCATAATTCATCTCCAATATAGCTTGTTTTGTTAGTTTCAACTAACCTGTATCAAAAAAATTTTAGGTTAAACCCCTAAAACTTTACTCCATCCACACATGAAAAATTCCATAATATTTGCAACCTGTTTTTTTGCTTCGTCTAGTGTTATATTAAGATGAGAAATCTCAAAAAGCGCGCGACAATGGGCGGCGGCGAGGATATATAAAGCTTCGTTAGAGACTTTAATTTGTTCTTTTTGCTCGTCACTTAAATTGTCGATGTAGGTCAAGGTATCTTGCACCTCTATTTTAATTATCCTGTCGATAAAGTTCTCCTGTGAGCTGCCGACGGCACAGGTGAAAAGCAGTTTAAAGGTTTCTTTATCGGCATAGATGTGCTCTATAAGTGCGTTTCCGGCACTGTATTTGCGCTCCCAAAGTTCCGCGGGCGAAATCTTCCACTCGGTGTCTATTCTTATAAACTCCTCAGCAAAAGGTTTTACAAGCGTGGTGAAAAGTTCATCTTTGCTGGTAAATCTCGTGTACAAAGCGCCGGTTGTTACGCCGGAGTTTTTTGCAATTACCCTCATGCTCGCTTTTTCAAAGCCGTTTTTTAAAAATTCCTGCTTTGCGGCAATTAAAATTTTATCACTCAAAGCATCCGGAAAAAGCATAATAAAACTACCTCAAATAACACTGTTATTTAGTTTAGCACAGTCCGCGTGGTTTGTCAAGACTAATTCAAATATTTTAATCATTTCTATTGTTATACTTTTGTATTTATGGTAAAATTACAACAGTTAGCTACTTCTAACTGTTTGATGAAAGGAAATAATAAATATGAAAGCATTTAAACAGTACTGTGAAAAATTTCCGTTAACTACCGCAAATATTGATGACGGCAAATTCAGTTATAGGTATTATAAAAATGAAAATTCGACCGAGACGGTGGTTTTGCTTGTCGGCGGTATCGGGATGTCAGATTTAATCTACACTCATTTTAAAAAATTTGCAGAGCATTTTTCCGTGATAACCTTTGATTATTGCATAGATTACAACACAAACAAAAAACTAACGGCGGCGATTGCAAAGCTGTTGGTCAAGCTTGATATTAAAGCGTGGCTTGTAGGGCAGTCGCTCGGTGGCTTTGTGGCACAGCTTATAGCGCAAAAATACCCCGAAGTGACAAAAGGACTTATATTGTCAAACACCGGGTGCTTATCTGCCGACATGAGTAAAGAGGCTTATGCTTCATTGACTGAAATGTTAAAAAGCACCACCAAGGCAAAAAAGATGCTAAAACTTCTTCCGCTTTCCGTACTAAAAAAGCAGATAAGCGGTGCGGTGTTTAAAAAGTACGCTTCTGATTTTAATGAGAGTGAAAAACACCTTCTGCGTGAGCTGTGTGATATAATGGAAGAAAAGCTGACCAAACCTTATGAGCTGCATATGTTAAATCTACTTATCGACATGGAAAACCACAACGGCATGAAGCACGCCGAGTTTTCGTATCTCGATGACATGGTCCTATTGTTGTTATCAGAGGATGATAAAACCTTTAGTGATGGTGTGAAACAGGCGCTTGTCGAGCTTATGCAAAACCCGACAACGATAACGGATATAAAAGGTGGACATCTCGCACTGATGGTGAACTGTAATCAATATGTGGATATTATCGTGGATTATATTGATAAACGGGGATGACATTGGGCCGGGTGACAATTTTTTGGAAAATTTGCAAGGGCTGGGTACCTTAAACCTTTCAGCTCCGATGGATTAAAACACTAACAGATGAATAAAAAAAGTCGAGCGCTTTAGCATAATCACTATGAGAGTGCTTTCTATGCAGCTTAACTTTATTAGTTTTTTATTTGTGCTTACACCCGGTATAAATGCACATTATCATTGCAAAAACCGCAAGGTACGACCAAAACTTATGCTGTTTCATCTGTGTTTTCCTCCGTCAAAATTAAATCATCTTTTTTCATAATAGGTTGCGCTGAGGCTACGGTAAGTGCAATAGTGGACGCGTTGTGTAGCCATGCGGAAGTGTTTGCTGTAAGAACACCAAATAAACCAAGTGCAATTAAAGCCGTGTTAAATGAAACAATTATTCCGTATTGCCTGTGAATTTTTTTCATTAACAGCGTAGCAGTCCTGCGTATTTCTACTATTTTTGTCAGTTCGTGGGAAAGCACCGAGATGTCCGCAATCTCTCGCGCTATATCGGACGAACCGTTTAACGTTAACGATACATCGGAAGTGCTTAGTGCCGGCGTGTCATTTATTCCGTCGCCCACCATAAGTATAATTCTTCCCTCGGCTTTTAAATTCTCCACTATTTCAGCTTTACCATCAGGAAGCACCGAGGCATAATATTTATCTATCCCAAGTAAACTGCAAGTGTGCTTTGCACTGCTTTCACCGTCACCTGTAATCATATAAATATCTTTTATACCCTCGTTTCTCAGCATATCTATTGTCTGTTTAGCATCGCTCCTCGGCGGGTCATTTACACAGATTATTCCAATAAGCTCACTGTCAACAGCAAGATAAACGGCGCTGTCGCTACCGATTTGCTCGTTGATAAAATCTTTCTTATCGGCCGGATATGGAACCTTTTCATCCTCAAACACAAAATGCTTGCTACCTATTATCGAATGTTTATTTTTATATTCGCTTGCAATTCCATGTGCAACAATATATTTCACTTTGCCATGTTTTTCAGGGTGATGTAAATTTCTTTTCTTTGCCTCCTTTACAATGGAGGATGCTACACTGTGAGGAAAATGTTCCTCAAGGCAGGCAGCAATTTTCAGCACTTCATCTTCTGAGTAGCCCTCGGCAACGGGAATTATTTTTGAAACTTTAGGGACAGCGTTTGTTAGTGTACCTGTTTTATCAAAAATGACAGTGTCTACCTTTGACAAAATTTCAAGATATTTTCCACCTTTAACAAGCACCTCGTGGTTAACGCTCTCTTTCAGAGCAGAGATAATTGTAATTGGGGTTGTAAGTTTAATAGCGCAAGAAAAATCCACCATAAGCACCGAAAGTGCTTTTGTTAAACTACCTGTAAAAACAAGGGTAGCCAAAAAAAGTCCGAAACTTACAGGAACAATATCATCAGCAAGCCGCTCCGCTCTGCCTTGTACAAGCGCCTTTTCCTTTTCGCCGGTGTCAATTAAGTCGATAATCTTTGCAATGCGAGAGTCGTTTTGCAAACTTCGCACCTCTATATCAATTTCGCCGTCCTCAATAACAGTGCCGGCAAAAACCGTGCTGTCTACATCTTTATGTACAGCAAGCGGTTCGCCTGTCATGGTTGCTTCATTTATAAGCGCGTCGCCGCTTACAATAGTGCCGTCCATAGGTATCAAGCTACCTTTACGTATGCGAATGACATCGCCCACCACAACGTCGCTGTGATGCACCTCAATCTCCACACCGTCTTTTATAAGCCAAACCTTATCTACATTAACTGTAAGGCTCTGTGCTAATGCGTGTTTAGCCCTAAAATTCGAGTATTCCAATAGTAGCCCGGAAAGACCAAGTAAAAACATTGTGGATGATGCAGTTTTATAATTGCTTGATAAAAGCGATGCGAATATGGCGGTGCCGTCAAGTACTTCAACATTGATCTTTTTGCTACTAAGCGCTTTTAATCCGTTGATAATATAGGGTACGGCATGAGTTATGGTGTAAATTCTGTTAAAAAACATAGGCAAAAACGCTTGCCTTGCCACATATCCCAAAACGTGCTTCGCAATACGTTTTTTTATGTCTGTTTCTAAATTTACAGCTCGTTGCTCTTCGGTGGGGTTGCCATCTTTAATTTCAGATAACAATAAAGAGGATAGTTTGTTTAAAACTTCACCTCTTGCGCTACTTTTGTTATAGTTAATAAGCACCGAGCCGTTAATTTCATTTGCAAAAACATTTTCGACACCATCAATGCAAAAAAGCAGGTCACATAGCCAGTAACACTGCTCCTTTGTAAATATGTATTGGCCAAATCGAACTCGTAGGCGGGAGGGCTTATCATAAACGATATGATATTTCATAAGCTTCTCCTAAAATTTATTCCTCTGAGCAGTCGCAGCCCTCGCCACAGTCACATTCACTTTTAGCCGCAACCTTTGCTTCAGCACAAATATCGTCCGCTTCTTCTTTGATGTTAGCAGCAGTTTCTAATACCTTATCCTTTAGCATTATGCTGCTTGCAACGCCTTTAACTGCCATTTCGCGCGCTTTTTTTGTGCTTACTAATCCTACAACAGCCGCACCAATAGCCGCGCCCGCCACAAAAATCCATTTTCTTTCTTTAGTTACCCAGTTCAACATAACTAATACCTCCGAGTTTTATATTGGTTAATTATACTAAAAATTACATTTTCTCTCTACTCCAAAACCGCAATTTTTGCGGTATTTCGACGGAGTTTCACCATGCAGCTTACAAAATGCCGCTGTAAACTTGCTTGCGTTTATGTATCCGATAGTATATGCAATCTCGCTGACTGTCTTATCCGTTATCCTAAGCATGGTTCTCGCCTTACATAGTTTTACGTGGCGAATATATTTTTTTGGAGGCATACTAAAATTTTGTATATAAAGTTGCCGTAGCGTTGTTTCAGATACATACAGCATTTTTGCTATTTGTTTTTCTGTAAGCATAGTTTCAAGAAGCAGTCGTCTTGAAACATTTATGATGAATTTTGTGTCATTGTGCATATATCCCTCCGAAAAGCACAAACCCAAGAATAATATTCTCAGGTTTGTGTCTATCTTGTCTATCAGTATACAAGGTTAGGCTAACTTTTCTCCACAAGCCTTGCAAGCGGCTTCTGCATCGGCATCAGGCGTTTCGTTGCACATATATGTTTCCACTGTTTTAGCGGTGGTTTCTTCTTCCCAGTTTCTCATCCATTCGCCATCGCCCCAACCGTAAGAGCCGAAAAGAAGTACATTTACGTCGCCAAGGCTGTCTTTTACAGCGTCCCACATAGGTTGAAATTCGCTTTCTTCCAAAACTTCAGCGCCCATAGACGGAGATCCGAACGCTATTGATGTATAGTTTGCAACCATATCAGCTGTAAATTTATCGCAGGTCATTACATCAACCTCTGCGCCTTTTGCTTTCGCACCCACAGCTATAAAATTTGCCATAGCTTCTGTGTTTCCCGTGCCACTCCAATAAACAACCGCTACTTTGCCCATAATAAAATTCTCCTTTAAAATTAATTTTTATATATATTAAGCTACCGCACACTTTTTAACGGTAAGGCTTAAAATATCTCGTCCGTCTTGCCACAATCTTTTGTATATTGCTTTGCATTTATCATACTGTGCAAATTTTAGTAAAGCTTCATTCTCGTTACCATAGACTTTCCAATATTTGCACAGGTTGCAGTTTTTACCTCTGTTACATATAAATCCCTCAACATCTTCAGGAGGATAGCCTAAAAACAAGCCGATTTCATGCGGAAATTCCTCGTATGTAGAAAGCCTTTGCGATAATCGTTTTATAGATGCATCTAAACTTGAATTTTCATAACCGTACTGCGAGAGAATGTTGCTTGCCTTTGTATCGGACATATCGTTTAGGAGCATATCCTGCCTGTACACATATAAAAGTGCAAAATTTTTAACGGTTTTTAATAATTGTAGTTTTACACCGGTTCCATCAAATTTCTCATTCCAGAATGAAACATCAGCATTTAAAGCAATTTCACTTTTGAACTTAACGGAAAACAAATTTGCCGTTTTTAAGGAGGATAGTGTTAGTGAGCAGTGCTCTATCAATGCCTTTTCGGTTATCATATTAAATAGCCTCTAAAATGTTTTTCAGTGCAGAAAGTGAGCTTGAGTGACAGCGCTCAACTCTTGCTTTACAGCGTTTTGCCTCACAGTTTGCACAGGCTACAAGCTTGTGTGAAACTGTGTTGGTGAAAAGTATTATCATGTCAGGCGAGCCGAATTTGCTGCGCACATCACCTTTCATTTTAGTAAAGACTTTCGCCTTACAGCCGTATTCTTTGCAAGTATCAATGTATCGTCTTTCCATACATTCGTTTCCGCCTACTATAACTACGCTCATAATGACTTTCCTCGCTTTACATCAATTGAGTTAGCTCGCGCTAACTGAAAATTAAAAAATATTCCGCTATCAAAAGCGGTGGTTGAAATAAACAAAGTTAACTTAAACTAACTTATTATTAATATACATTGTTTTTATCTTTTTGTCAATAGGTATTTTTGCGACATTTATTTGAAAACAACGCTTTTTTGGCTAAATTATTGTCTTGACAAACGACACTATGTGTGATAACATTGTTATTAAAAATATGTCTGTTATGTGAGGTGGTGAAATTGAGCTACTCATCCGAGCTTACAAAAGAGCGAATTATAGCTTGTGCAAAAGAGGAGTTTCTGAAAAAAGGCTTTATTAATGCGAATTTGCGTGAAATCGCAACTAACGCAAAAGCTACAACAGGTGCTGTCTACAACCATTTCAAGGGTAAAGACGGTTTGTTTGAGGTGATAGTGGGTGAATTTGCAGATAAGCTGCTTGATCTATACAAAAGAGCTCACGATGAAGTGGAAGGACAATATGATTTTGACAGCGCCGATATTACAGAAAACATGGGAAAAGGCACAAACTTGATTTTGGAGTACCTATACTCCGATTTTGAGCTGTCAAAGCTGCTGTTCTGCTGTTCAACAGGTACAAAATACGAAAAGTTTGTAGAGGAACTTATCAAGGTGGAAGAAAAATCATCCCTTGAATTCATGGAGAATGATAACTTTAAACCCACAAAGATAAACAAATTTTTTGTTCATGTCATTTCAACATCCGGGCTTAACAATATGCTTGAAGCCATTCATCACGATTTAAGCAAAGAAGAAGCGTTTGAGTACATTGGCAAAATTCAGAAATTCTACTATGCCGGAACAAAAGAAATACTGGGATTTTGATTTTGAATTTTTAAAATATTGGGGAGAAAATCCCCAATGTTTTTTGAAGAACAAGTTAGCTGCCGCTAACATAAATGCAACAAAGGCACTGTTAAGTAAAAATGAAAAAGGAGGAAAAGTTCTGCTGAAAAATTAGTT
>CAYJFU010000022.1:0-5548 GCA_964369445.1 uncultured Oscillospiraceae bacterium
AAGAGGACTTGAACCTCCACCGAGTTGCCCCGACTAGAACCTGAATCTAGCGCGTCTGCCGATTCCGCCATAGCCGCCAATGCAAACCGGACAACCGCTTACGAGTCGTCCGGTATTGACTTTGATTGCGCTAAACAGCGCGTGTTACCTTCCCGCTGCGTAAGCAACGAGTACATGCATGTATATACTTGTTACCGCCGTTAACAACCGCTTTTACCCTTTTTACGTTGGGCTTCCAAGTCCGGTTGGAGCGACGATGTGAGTGAGACACGCGAATACCGAATGTAACACCTTTGCCACAACAATCACATTTTGCCATTTTGTGCACCTCCTTTGACGTTATTGGCCCACTTAATTTTGTCAGCCTTTATATTTTAACAGAAAACAAAGGATAATGCAAGCATTTTTGCAAAAAAGATTTTATTTTCTTAAGACGTTACAGTGATTTAATGACAAACTTGAGGATAAACAATATCGACACGATGATGAGCATGGGATTGACGTTTTTGCGATCTTCTTTTGTGCCGAACAGGTTGAGAACTGTGTAAGCTATCATGCCGTAGCCGATACCTGTGGAGATGTCATACGCAAATGCCATCATTGTAACTGATAAGAATGCAGGGATGGCAATGGTGTACTTTGTAAAATCAATTTCCATGATAGGTGTCATCATAAATACACCGACCAGTATGAGTGCAGGTGCTGTTGCGGCGCTAGGTACTATCAGCACCAGCGGTGAAAAGAACAGTGCAAGCACAAAACATGCCGCAGTAGTAACCGCTGTGAGACCTGTTCTGCCACCCTCGGCAACACCGGCTGCGGATTCAACGTATGTAGTTACGGTGGAAGTACCAAGTGCGGCACCCGCTATCGTTGCAATAGCATCGGAGGTAAGAGCCTGTTTAACGCGCGGTAGGTTGCCGTCCTTGTCGAACATTTTAGCCTTTGTCGAAACACCGAGCAGTGTGCCCACCGTGTCAAATATGTCAGTGAACAGGAATGTAAACACTGCAATGAGCATTTCAAGTGTTAAAATCTGGTCGAATGCAAACTGGAAGAATATCGGCTCAAGGCTAGGGGGGGCGCTAACAATGCCGGTGGGCATTGAGGTGACACCCAATATAAGCGCAAGAACTGTCGAGGCCGCTATGCCGATGAGCAGTGCGCCCGGGATTTTCAGCACGAGCAGGATAGAGATTAAAATCAGTCCAAATATTGCAATGAGTGCTATCGGAGTTGTGGGATCTTGAGCGTTAAATGTCGTCAAGCCGAGTGAGCCCGTGCCCTCGTCAAAACGGAGAACCTTACCGTTCAAAAGTCCAATAAGTGCAATGAAAAGACCAATACCAACGGAAATAGCGTCTCTCAGCGCTTTTGGCATGAGATTTACTATTGTCTCGCGGACGTTGAAAAAAGACATAATGAGGAATATGACACCCTCAATAAGTACTGCGGTCAGTGCAAACTGCCACGATTTGCCCATGCCGATGACAACTGTGAAAGCAAAAAATGCATTAAGACCCATGCCGGGAGCGAGTGCAAACGGTAGTTTTGCCCATAAACCCATCAGCAATGTACCGATGATGGACGCAACACACGTGGCTGTGAAAAGCGCACTCTTGTCCATACCGGATGCCGACAGTATGTCGGGGTTAACCGCTATGATGTAAGCCATCGCAACAAATGTCGTCACACCTGCTAAAATTTCTTTTCGAACTGTGGTACCGTTTTCTTTTAGCTTAAAAAACTTTTCCAAACTTGTTCACCTCCATATTGTAAATCTGACAGGACTACAGATAGTGCCGTCACCAGTGTTCAGTCGTCATGCTTTGGCAATTATTGTGCTGCGCTAAGCTGACAAAACGCACATCCCACAAAAAGGGGAGCAACGCTTTTCGCCTTGGGGGACAAAAAACGCTCAAAATTTGCTCGTTTTAACTCACGACAGTACTAACCAATTAAATTGTATATTATTACGATAATTAATGCAACATTAAAAAATACCAAAAATTACGCTTAATTTGCAACGCTTTAACTAAATATGATGAAAATGTGAACATATTGTTGATTTATCAGATGTTTATGTTATAATAGTAATGATACTCAAAAAAGTAATTTATAAGTTTTGGCGCTCGGAGACTATCTATGCAAAAAATTGCCTTACATTTTAACGAAAACCTAGTACTACACAATGCAAACTGCTCGAATGACATCGAAGTTATTACCACACTTGCGCAGGCAGCGGTACAAAATGATTGCGCCGATACCCCCTTTGTGCAGGCAGTTTTAAAACATGAACAGCAACATCCCACAGCTCTAAATACACAGGTGCGCATTGCGGTGCCGCATTGTCATATCGGCTGCAAAACTTCTTTTCTCGCTGTGGCGACGTTAAATCCACCTGTCACATTCGGTGATATGGCAGATCTTGAAAATCGCCTGCCGGTGGAGATAGTTTTTCTTATCGGTACAGAAAAATTAGCGCTTCAAAGTATAGTTTTGAAGCGGTTTTGCGACTCGTTCCAGATACACGACCATCTGCAAGAGTATAAAAGCGCAACCTCAACAGCCGAGCTTTACGAAGCAGTAAAAAAGAACCTCGGCACCTTTATAGAGCTTTATTAGGGCTATATATTTCAGTCAACAATTTTAAAACTCCCACGTTATCTGCGTGGGAGTTTTAAAAAAATAATTAATTAACGTGGCAGGTTAGGTTCTTTCGAAAATATTTTCCTTGCTATGCAAAAATCAAAACTGTAACGGTTCAAGCAACCGTTCTTCGCCGTACCCTCTTTTTAATAGCCCTTGCCTTGCACAGGCTACTATGTCCTGCAAAAACGCCTGTGCCGCATCTCGCGGGGCAACAGCCTTGCCTGTTGCCACAAGCCGCCGCAACTGTGAGTTGCTCTTGTCTATGCCGTTTTGCTGTAAAAATTCCGTTACCGTTTGCTGTGCCGCATCTATATTGTAGCATATACCTACGTTAAATGCCGACGGTGCGAAAAGTCGATCCAGCGGCTGGGTGCAGTCACCGCGAAATTCAAGCACGTGGTAGCCGTTTAGCGTTACACGTTCCACGTTAAAAAAGCCGCCAAACTCCTCTTCTGGCCTGTCATTGGCAAAAAACTCTACAAGTGGTGTCGGCTCAAAGCAGTAAAAGTCAAGCCCCTTTAAACCGAAGCACATCTGCTTTTCGGTGTAATAGTCGGTGAGGGCGTCTGCATTGGCAATGTGTCGGTCGCAAATCCCGGTGTTGGGAAAGCCGCTCTGCTCCCAGTTGTGGTCACGCGCGATGATGGTGCCTTGTTCATAGCTGTCATATTGCGGTAGATTGTCCGCATGTGGCGGCGAATTGGCAAACAGCAGTCCGCGTGCAAAATCCAGTCTGTTGTTGAGGTTAAAACAGTCCACGAGCCTTTCGGCGGGCACCTCGACATGCGTTTGTATCGACTGCATGTTGCACAGGTAGTATTTTGGGTCATGCTGTGGGGTGAATTCACAGATGAAACGCCGCAAGGCCTTGCTATAACTGCTGTTGACGAAATGGATGCTCTGTGGTGGGTCAGGGTTGGTGCCAAGGCCCTCCAATCTGCAACCATGCGAGGTGTAGAAGCCTTGCGCCATCTCAAAGTAGCGGTAAAATCTTGTAGCTATCGGCAACAAATTGTCGGCTTTACACATCGAAAATTCCATCACCGCGTATGAATAATCAAAGGAAATGCTGTCACCACAGGTACTGTTTACCCTCATAAGCTCGGGTGAAGCGGTGCGCGTTTCCTCAGTAAACTCACCACTGTCAATGAGTGTGCGCAAAAAATCACATCCAAGCTGCATGGAGTTGCGCTCATTTATGCCCAGAATTGGGAACTCCAACTCGACGCCGACATATTGTGGCTGTTTTTCGAAATAAGGGTCTATCAGCTGTGATTTAACCACCTGCCATGCCCGAGTAGCTCTAAGGTTCACTTTTGGTTTTCTCCTTGCTCGTTATAAGGTGTTGTTAAGTCAGATAGTGGGTTCACACTATCTAAAACAAATGTAAAATTGCAACATTCACGAAAACACAACATAAAATTTTTTATGTATTCTCAGTTAACAAAACCATTTATAACTGAGTTTACTGCATTTTTTATTACATGTCAAGCGGTTAAAGGCTTGGGGAGTGGTTGCTAGGTCAACGGACCTAATATCCACCCCCGAGCCTTAGAACAGCAAAGCGCTGTTCTGATGAGCATAGTTTACAGAATATTGTGCTTCCTAACCCTTGCAAAAATCACAGGTCATCCGCATCCTGAACCGGTGTTTCATTCTCCTGCGCCGGTCTACCGGTATAACTGCCGAACGGGTCGGTTGGAGAGGGGTCTTGCTCGATTATAGCGCGTATTACCTCGGTAAAGTTTCTGCCTTTGGGGTCGTGATTATTATCCATTTTACACCTCCGCTGATATGTTTATGGGTTGCTTGAATTTCAATATCAACAACTGAGATTAGGCGAATATTTTTTGCACCCCTCCCTTGCCGCCGACAGGGGAGGGGTGCTTCAGTTTGTGACATTGATATACCATACAACCCCTCGCGTGAATATATAGTGTGCAATTAGGTTACACTTTATACAGCACCGGTTTTGTTACAGGGAGAGTAGAAATGAAACGCACAATAGGCTACTATTTTTTATCATTAAGCCTGACATTGCTTGTCATAGTACCGATATTTGCACTGGTGGGAGTGTACCGATATTCCGACATTGTGCCGACAGACAACGACGTCACCGGCGTGCCGATCAGTGTTGCAGACATCGACGACGCTAAAAATATACTGCTCGTCATTGATGACATAAACAGCTTCGTTTTGTTGCGTTTTGACGCATTGCAACGTGAAATTGTCACGCTATGCATTTCTCCTGACATAATGCTTGCAGACAGAACGGCAGTGCAGACCCTTGAATATGCAGGTGCTGGACTTGTCACCACACAGCTCGAAGAGGTTTTGGGTGTTGAGATACATTATTTTTATCAGCTGGACAAGGAGCAGTTGCTGTCCCTCAGTGCAGATTTTGCCTCGGCAGTTGCCGGTGAGGAGGTTTCAGGGCGTTTTGAACAGCTGAGCGACACGGAAATCTCTCCCGTTATCGCTGCACAACTTATAGCACAGCAACAGCCGGAGGATACACTGCTGATGCGCTCGGTATGTTATAGCCTGCTGTTGCAGGAAAACCTCGACAGGATACACGAAACAACCCCCGACCGCATAAGAGCACTGTCGGGGGAGGTGGTGACCAACATACCGGCGCAGGATATCTACCATCTTGAAGAGATCTTCGGTCTTTTGCGGTATTCAAATGTAAACTATTACGCCGCAACCCTCGTAGGGGAGCAGTCGGACGACGGCTTTGTGCCAACAGAGGACGATCTGGATAAAGTGACGCAACTATTAAGCTAAAGCGGCTGTCGCAATAAAGTGAAACCGTATACTTTTTGTTTCGTTTTAGAGTAGTGGCCCCGGCCCGCCGCGGCGGGGGGGGGGCGGCAGAAAAACCGGATTTTAGTTT
>CAYJFU010000022.1:5558-32992 GCA_964369445.1 uncultured Oscillospiraceae bacterium
TGGTAACAATATAGGCAGCCTAAGCCATAGGATCGGGTGGCGGAGGTGCTTCCTGACGGTTGCCGCGCAACCTTTTAAATGTCTCGGGTTTTAAAAGCAACTGTGCTATGATCCACAACTTTTGCTTAAAGGTCAACTTTGCGGCAAAAGCCTGTTCCAGTGTCATGTGGTGGCGGCGCTCGTGATAAAAGTCAAGTATGCCCCTCATACGAAAGGATATCTTGTCCACCGTCATCATGTTGTCGGTGCGCCACATTGTTACAAAATCGCGCAGAATCGCGTCGCGGTTTTCCATCTGTAAAAACGCTTGCTCCGTCGTGCAGGCAAAGCCGGTCAGGTAGCCCGATGCTTGCGCAAATATAGGCGGTAGATAGTCACCTGCCGGATATAGCCCCTTTGCAAGTTCTCCACCAAAGTCAAACCCCACCATTGCTTTAAGCACCGCTGTGCGCGCAAAAAACATACTGCCGCGTGTTGCAATGGAATAACTCTCTGTATCAATTGGTGTTTTTAAACCGTGGGTAGTAAGCGATTGCTCTATAACCTCACGTACCTGTGCAAAGTTACAGCCGAGCGACAGGCACTCCTGCTGAATGGGCATGGGTGGGATGAGCAGTCCGAAGTGCGGATGTCTGCTGAGGATGTCGACACAGCCGGACGGCGACAAACCCTCGATAGCCGTCAGTAGCGAGGTGGCGTCAAAAAACTCCTTTAAAAGCAGCGGCAGTGCGTCATTTAGGTAGAGCAGGTAGGTGAACGTCGAAAGTTCCTGCCACAGCTCACCCATGGTGTATGTCAGTCCATCGCCCTCAATAAGCTGAACCTTGGCATTTGGTGGCAGTTTTAGTGATACACTCTGCTGTGTGCTCTCGTCGGAGAACAGGCAGTATACCGTGCAGTTTTGTGCGTGTAGCGCCGCCGCCCCTGTCAATATATCACATGAGGGAGCGCCGGAAAACCACAGCACTACAGCGGTTTTGCCTACATAGACCTCCTTTGTTTTGGAGGAGAAAACAGCGTTTAATGCCTTTGTGACCGTCGATATATCGCAGGTTCGCAACAGATTTTTGGCAATATATTCAAAAGGATAGTCTGTTTTCGTAGTGATATAGTCGTACAGCTCGCGCGCGGCGGACCCTTGCGGTACCGACGTGTATGTGTTGCGCTCGGTTATAAAGCTTTTGCGCTTGCAAAACGGGCTTCCAAGCGTCAATGTAAAAACCGGCATACCCATGAGGTGATAGTCGTTTATCGTCTCATATTGTGACGTGTCAAGATAGGTCGCCCAGATGTAACCTAACTTTTCAAAATGCGCGGTAAACTTCACCTCGTGCTTGCTGACTGCGTCCCAGTAGTCCACTATCTTAGGTAGATTTTGCCAGTACCTTGCAAAATCCTGCGACAAAAACATGCTACTGCGCACCGCAAAAAAGTAACTCTGCACATGCGGAGGTATCGGTTGGTCGTTGTCCCACGTCGCACTCTTTGCACCTTTGTGACCTGTCAGTCCCCAAAAATCCACATCGCGCTCGCCCATGTGCGAAAACATGGCGTCCAAGGGGCAGAGCGGACCAAAAACGCTCTGGTTGTAAAAAAGCACCTCGTCGTACTGCTCGATATCCGCTTGCTGTAAAAACCCCTCTTTATAAGCGGTGATGTCGTACCCCTCGTTGTCACGCATCAATATATCGTCACAGTGCGCACGCAAAGCGGACTCACCCTCCTTTGTGAGTGAGCCGTTTACCACGACAAGCTGACGTTGGCAATGCGCTCGCATCTGCTCTAACAGGTACAGCACATAGTCGTCAACGATACCGTCGGGATCAAAAAATGCAAAAATACAAAGCCGCTTTGAGCCGTCAGTAAGTGTCATGTTCGGTATTTCCTTTTGTATAATTCTTGTCTTATTATCGATTGCTCCCATAGCACTCGGTAGGGGAAACAATCAACAACACATCAGACCTTTGTATGTTTAATATCTCCCACAAATTCGTCAAACACATCCAAAAAACCTGTTAGAAAGTGCTGTCGTAAGCTGAAAGGTGCAAATATAAAAACATTTTGTCTTGCAGGCGAAAATGTTACACACTCCCTTGTGGAATGTAAGTTTTGACAACGAAGTATGATGGAAATAGCCATCTTTGTGCGGTCGAACACTCGTCACAGCGTTATCTATGTCCCAAGATAAGCCGCACGTACACTCTCGTCATTTGCAAGGTCGGCGGCCTTGCCGGACATCGCTATATGCCCCGTCTCCAAGACGTATGCACGCGTTGCTATCTCAAGCGCCATCTTTGCGTTCTGCTCCACAAGCAACACCGTCACACCTGCTTTGTTGATGTCGGTAATTATCTTAAATATCTCCTGCACAAGTAGTGGCGAGAGACCCATCGACGGCTCGTCCATTAGTATCATCTTAGGACTGCACATCAGCGCGCGACCTATTGCAAGCATCTGTTGCTCACCGCCGGAAAGTGTGCCGGATAGCTGTTTGCGGCGCTCCTTAAGGCGCGGTAAGCGCTCAAACACCATTTCGTAGTCCGCCGCAATTGCGTCACTGCCGTCCTTGCGAGTGTAGGCGCCAAGCTCTAGGTTTTGTTGCACCGTAAGGCGAGAAATACCCTGCGCCCCTCCGGCACATGCGTGAGACCGAGGTGTATTATTTTGTGCGCCTCCATACCTGTGATGACGTTGCCACAAAACGTTATTTCGCCGGATGCCGGCTTTATCAGGTTGGATACCGCGTGAAGCGTCGTCGTTTTGCCGGCACCGTTTGCACCGATAAGTGTGACAATCTCCCCCTCGTTCACTTCAAAGGATATGTCCTTTATCGCCTTGATGGCACCGTAGTTTACAACTAAATTTTTAACGGTTAACATGTCAATTATTCCCCTCCGAGGTACGCGGCGATAACCTTTGGGTCAACTCGAACATCCTCCGGCAGACCTTTTGCAATGACGCGTCCGTAATCCAGCACCGTCAACTGCTCACAAAGGCCCATGACGAAGTGCATGTCGTGCTCAATTAGCAGAACCGATATCTCAAACTTGTCACGAACAAGGCGGATAGTCTCCATGAGCTCCGCTGTTTCGTTGGGATTCATGCCTGCCGCCGGCTCGTCCAGCAACAACAGTTTTGGCTGAGTCGCAAGGGCGCGCGCTATTTCAAGCTTGCGCTGTTTGCCGTAAGGCAGGTTCTTTGCAAGCTGTTTTGCCTCGCCGTCAAGGTCGAATATCTTCAGCAATGACATCGCCTTGCCTTTTATCGTGCGCTCCTTTTCATAGTAGAGCGGTGTGTGTATTATGCTGTGAAAAAACGGATACTTGACCTGTTCGTGCAGACCCACCTTTACATTGTCGATGACGCTCATGTCCTTAAAAAGGCGAATATTTTGAAAGGTTCGCGCTATACCCGATTTGTTGATGCGGTCGGGGCGCCTGCCGGTGATATTTTCGCCGTCCAGTATAATGTCGCCCTCACTGGGGGTGTATACGCCCGTCAGCATATTGAAAACCGTCGTTTTGCCGGCACCGTTTGGCCCTATAAGCCCGTAAAGCTGACCTTTTTTTACCGTCAAATCAAATTTGTCCACAGCCTGTAGACCACCAAAGACAATACCGAGGTTTGAAACTTCCAGTAACTCCATGTTAACTGCCCTCCTTAGTGTTTTGTCTAGGTTTAAATACAGACTTTACCCTAGCGATAACCGCGTCGCGCAGCTGCACGACTTTGGGTGCGTTATTTATAATCATCATCAGTATGAGGATCAGTGCGTAGATAAGCAGTCGGAAGGACTCAAGGTCACGCAGTAGTTCAGGTAGGATAGTAAGCGCCGCCGCCGCTATTATCGAGCCGCGTATGTTGCCGATGCCACCCACCACGACAAAGACAAGCACCAGTATTGATGTATTATAATCAAAACGGCGTGCAACCACCGTAGCAAGTCCGTGGGCATAGATTACACCGGCAAGACCTGCAAGTGCCGCCGACAGCGTAAACGCGATGATCTTGTACTTTGCAACGTTGATGCCAACCGACTCCGCCGCTATTCTGTTATCTCTTATCGACATTACGGCGCGACCGGTGCGCGAGCGGATAAAGTTGAGGGTAATGAACAGCGCGATCATAATAAACACAAAACCCCACGCAAAGGTCGAAAGACGCGGTATGCCGGTTATGCCCATAGCGCCGTTGATGATGACGTTGCCGTCCGCTTCAAGACCGAGCGCCGTCGAGTTCTCAAATGACACATGAAAACCGTTGCTGTCACGACCGACATAAAAGGAGTTGAGCACGTTTTTGATGATTTCGCCAAACGCAAGTGTGACGATGGCAAGATAGTCGCCCTGCAAGCGCAAGACGGGTATGCCTATCAAAAAGCCCATTATTCCGGCCGCTATAGTACCGATGAGTATAGCCAGAACGTAGGAAATAGCCGGTGGCAGTGAGTCCGCGGTGCTGACGGTGAAAAACACACCGGCAAATGCACCGATGCTCATAAAACCGGCATGTCCGAGGCTCAACTCGCCGAGGATACCAACGGTAAGGTTGAGCGAAATAGCCATGATGATATAAGCGCAGATAGGCACAAGCTGACCTGCGAGCACACTGCTGAGCAGACCGGCACTGTCGGCAACCTGTAGCACGATAAACGCTACAATGACAATGGCAAACGTGATAAGGTTGTTTATCGTTGTCTTGCTTTTTGATTTTAAATTCAAACTCATCACCTACACCTTCTCATGAGTTTTCTTGCCGAGCAGTCCTGTGGGTTTGACGAGTAGCACGACAATGAGTATACCGAATACAATGGCATCCGCCATCTGCGACGAGATGTAAGCTTTGCCCAAACTCTCGATGACACCCAGCAGTACACCGCCGAGCATAGCGCCGGGTATAGAGCCGATACCGCCGAAAACCGCGGCGACAAACGCTTTGATACCGGGCATAGCGCCGGTGGTCGGGTCAAGTGTCGGGTAAGCGGAACACAGCAGAGCACCTGCCACGGCGGCAAGCGCACTGCCTATGGCAAATGTAAGTGAGATTGTGGAGTTTACGTTGATACCCATAAGCTGTGCCGCACCTTTGTCCTCCGAGACGGCAAGCATGGCGCGCCCTGTTTTAGTCTGGTTGACAAACAGCGTAAGTGCTACCATTATAATAGCGCTAACGACAAGCGTCACTATCGTCTCACCGGTTATGACAAGCTGACCGCCGAAAAGCTGTATCGACTCCATATCGACGACGCTTGAAAAGGATTTGGGGGAGGAGCCCCACAATAACAGCGCTGTATTCTGTAAAAGGTAGCTGACACCAATCGCGGTAATCAGCACCGACAGCGACGAGGCCGCACGCAGCGGTTTGTAGGCAACACGCTCGATAATAATACCTAGCATCATGCACATTAAAACAGCCGCCGCAACTGCAACAACTGACGGCAGATTTAAGGACGTCATAAACAGGAAAATCACATACGAGCCTATCATAATAACATCGCCGTGGGCAAAATTGAGCATTCGTGCTATACCGTAAACCATAGTATAACCGAGAGCTATGATAGCGTAGATACTGCCAAGGCTTATGCCGTTGAGCAGAAAAGCAATAAAATTCATGTTTTTCGTCCTTTTAGCTGTTTGCGAGAAGATGCTGTTATGCATTTTTGGTACACTCCCCCCGCCGACGGGCAGGGAGAGTGTACCGAATATAGTATTGATCTGGTTATGCTATAGTTTATGCCGGGGTGTAGATGCCGCCCTCAATTTTGTAAACAGCCGGTGCCTTTGATGGTGCACCGTTTGCACTCCATGTCATGCCTGTGCCGGTCAGACCGTCGAGGGTAAGGTTTGCAAACTCGGCTTTAAGTGCTTCGCAGACGTCCGACGCGCTCATGTCGGGGGTGATGCCTGCCGCTGTGCCTGCCTCGTATATGGCATACATTGCATCGTATGCGCTGGCAGCAAACTGGTTGGGTGCTTCGCCGTAAGCTTCGGTGTAAGCCTCAACAAACGCTACTGTTTTTTCATCCGTTGCGGACGCAGTAAACGGTGTCATCAGCATAACGCCCTCAGCAAGCGATGTGTCAAAGTTTTCAACGGTCAATATGCCGTCAAGGCCGTCGCCACCAAAGAAGATGGGAGCATAACCCATGCTGTCTGCCTGTGTCAGTATCAGCGATGTCTCGGTATAGTAGATGGGCAGGAATATAAGCTCTGCGCCGGCATCCTTTGCCTTTTGAAGCTGTACGTTGAAGTCGGTGTTGCTGTCAGCTGTAAAGCTTTCGTCTGCAACAATTTCAAGACCCTGTGCGCCTGCCTCGGCTATGAACGCATCATGTATGCCGGAAGAGTACGCATCCGAGCTGTCATAAATTACGCCAACTTTAGAGGCAATGCCTTTTTCTGCAATATGAATTGCGGAAAGTGTGCCCTGCTCAGGATCGGAAAAGCAGATGCGGTATGCATTGTCGTTTGCAATAGCTTCCTCAGCGGTTGCGGACGGGGTGATCTGGAAAATGTTGTCGACAACAGACTCAGCGGCAACAGCGATGGACGGGGTGCTTGTGACGGTACCCATCAGTATCTGCATGTTCCAGTCTTTAAGTGTGTTGTAAGCATTTACAGCCTTTTCGGCATCGTGCTCATCGTCCTGAAAGTTGAGTTCCAGTTGCAAACCGCCAAGAGCATTAATCTCCTTAACGGCGAGCTCTGCTGCGTTTTTAACCGCTGTACCGTAAACGGCCGCACCGCCAGTAATGGGGCCAATGCCACCAATCTTGATAGTGTCGGACGATCCGCTCTGTGCACCACAAGCGGCCAAACCTATGGCGAGCGCCATGACCAGCAAAAGTGATAATACCTTCTTCATATTCTCCTCCTAAAAATTACCTCTTAGGCAAGTGCAAAACGCACTTGCTACTAATGACTAAAGATTAACGGCGAAAGACGTATGTTGTATCTGACCAGAATAATTTGCTTTAAATTGCAAAAAAGTTGTTGCATTGTAAAGCAAAAGCAGTCTTTCACTATGCACCTTTGGTCCTTAGTTCCACGTGTTTTGCACGCGGCTATTATCTCTGGAAATGTAATGGTTATGAAATCTAAAACCAATAAAACAATCCCATTATATCTATTTTAATACATTTTGATATATTAAGCAATACTTTATTATAACATAGTTTGTGTGATAATAAAGTATTTTTGATACAAAATAACCAAAGTGGCTGTTAAAAACCACCTTGGTTATTGTCGTCATATTAATTCATTATAAATGATGAAGGTGTTTTTTCCGTTGCGTTTGGCGTCGTATAGCGCCGTGTCCGCCGCCACAAACAACTGCTCATAAGTGCTTCCGTCTTTAGGACAGATGGCAACACCCACTGAGGCAGAGATGCTAACAGACAAGCCGCCGTCAAAATAGGACTTGTTAACGGTTTTGCATATACGGTTTGCTATGCTTTTAACGGTATCAATTTCGGTATCTCCGTGTATGAAAGCAACAAACTCATCGCCACCAAAACGCCCGATAAGGTCGTTTGAGCGGAAAAGGCTTTTTATGTTTGCATTGATCTCGCATAGCACGACATCACCGTAAGCGTGCCCAAAGTTATCATTTATTCCTTTAAAGTTGTCAACGTCAAACACAAAGAGGGTACCGTGACCACCGTTTTCGACATGCTCACTGACAAGCGCTTTGATAGCATCTTTGTTGTATGAACCGGTTAACGGATCCAGTTCACTTTTAAGTCTAAGAGAAATCTCAAGCTCTTTCTCTTCATTAATGTTATTAATAGTGCTTACCGTTATAATGTCTTGCGTGGTCTCATCGCGGTGGATATGCACCTGCATACGGTGCCACAAATATACTTCCTCTACTACAGCTATACTGTTTTGCTCAGCGTCCACTTTTATCGGATACGCGCGATAGTCAACCGAAATTTCGGCTTTTCCGTCTTTTAGGGTTTCACCAATGGCTTGTGGGGTGATAGCGGAAAAAAGGTGCATATCATCGGGGTGTATAATAGAAATCAGCTTGCTGTTAAACGCCTCCATGCTAGAGCGCGCTTGTTTGACCGAGATCTCCTGGGAGTCAATAATAATGCGCGTCAATTCGCTCTTTGTGGCATTAAATTCCACCACTATACTGGATTGATTAAACAGCGTGTTGGAGAGCATTTGGTTTTTATCGATGGTTTTTTCCAGCTCTTCAATGGTCGCCTTGTAGGCGTCAAGCATGACAAGTCTTACCATAAACAACAACAAAAAGTAGAATGCTCCTAGCAACAGCAGCGGTAAAACGACCTGTTGTAACGAAAGCGGTAGAGTGTCACCTTTAACGTGGAATATCTGTGCATTAAATACAAAGTAACAACCCAATACTACCATGAAAAGCGAAATGGTATTAAGTAGCGTCTTGTTTGCAATAATTTCTTTTATAGCTGTAGGCGGTATTAAAGATATAAAAAATATGAGCACAATGTCGTGGACGATGAACACAATCAGATTGTTAAATGCAAGTTCCGACGGTGTCATGAGTATATCTGACATGGATAAACCGCTTATAAGTGATGCCACCCCCAATGTTATTGAGCGGCAGGCAAAAAAGTGTAGCAGTATTCCAAAAGAAATAGCAATGTTTACAAGCGCCGTACATCGAAATATCAGCAACAATTCAAGTGTTATAATAGCTATTAAAATAAGGTAGAAGAAAGTACTGCTTACCCCGACAATAGGCAACAACTGTGGTATAACCAGCGCGTTGAATATAACCACTATATATCTGGCAATAAAATTAAACCTTTGGGCAGTAAACCGCACAGGTAAATAAAGCCACAGCCACGAATGAATCGCTACTGCTAGCATGGTAAAAAGCTGTACGGATGATGGCATACTACCCCTAAAAAATCACTTTGTTTTTCATTTAATTGTACCACACAACATATTTGTTTTCAACAACTTGATAATTAATTCACATATTGCGTAGACGGCTAAATAAAACAGGCCATATCAACGGAAAAACGTTTACAATATGTCCTGTTTTTTATCTGTTTTGCCGAACTTTATTGGCAACAATTGAATTTACTCTTCATCTTCTTCATCGAAATCAAGTTCAAACTTTGTGCCGCAGGCAGGGCAGGACAGGTCGTCTTTTGCCATCATCTCCTCGTCAAGACATACAATTTCTTCGCACTCGGGGCAGGTAAGCTCATAAATACCACCGTCAAACAGTTCTTCCGGCGACTCAAACAGCTCCTCTTCGACATCGCTGAGATCTTGATCTATCGCATCAAGCTCGTCGTAAATCTGCTCGACATCGGTTTTAAGGTCGCTGACCTCTTCGCAGACGTTAACCAGTAACTGCATGACCTCTTTTAAAATTTTACCCTCTTTTGTGGTGAAGTCCGGCTCTAAACCATCCACTAACCCTATTATATAGGATGCTTTTTCTTTTAATTCCATTTTAGCGTTCCTTTCGACATGCTACTGCAACTTGTTATTATGCTCTACCCATATACTCGCCGGTTCTTGTGTCGATTTGTATCATCTCGTCCTCCTCCAAAAACAGCGGAACACGAACCTCGGCACCGGTCTCGACGATTGCAACCTTTAATGTGTTGGTAGCGGTGTTGCCCTTAAAGCCGGGGTCGGTCTGTGTGATTTTCAATACAACAAAGTTAGGTGGCTCGACGCCGAACACGCTTCCTTTATAAGAAAGGATTTTTACCGTCTCGTTTTCCTTTACAAACTTGAAACTGTCCGGCAAGGAGGACGCATTAAGTGGTGTCTGCTCGTACGTTTCAACATCCATGAAGTAGTACAGGTCGCTGTCCTCGTAAAGGTATTGCATGTCGCGGCGCTCGATGTACGCCGGCGGAAACTTATCCGAGGGGTTGAATGTAGTCTCGGTTACCGCACCGGATATAACGTTGCGTATCTTTGTGCGCACAAAAGCCGCACCCTTACCCGGTTTTACGTGCTGAAACTCTATAACCTGAAAAACGTTGCCGTCCTGCTCGAATGTTACGCCGTTTCTAAAATCGCCGGCTGAAATCATAATTAACTCTCCTGTGTTTTTACTTTTTACACCCTGCACCGCTGAAATGTGCGGTAAGGCTAATATAAGTACATTATATGAAAAAAAAGACAGTTAGTCAACACCACATGCAAATTTAAATGAAGATAGTGACCTTGTTTTGTATTTTACAGTGACGAAGTAGTGTTTAGCAGGACGATTTTTGTAATTTTTTTGTTCTATCATGGCGTCAAATCATATAAAACTGATAAGTTGATCATTAAAGATGAGGGTCTATTGTTATTTTAACAAAAAAACAACTCACTCCCAAGTGGATTAAAAGATAACCTTGTAAAAACTTCCAATAATGTGGCGTAAATTTGTTATAATTGACAAAATACGTGTGTGAAGTTTGTGTATAAATTACGTTGACTTTCGTGTTGCATTAATGTAAACTTTTAAGTAATGGAGTTGTCACATTTCTTCTCATGCCACTGGCGAGAGATGAAAATAAATTGAAAACGATTTTCAAACTTAAATTTTAGTACGACAACCCCGTATTACTAATTATTTGCGTTGAATCAAGTAAAGGAGGTTGAAGCAGGACGCACTTTTTTATGTGTGCTGAATATGCACACATGTTTAATTGAAGTATTAACAAAAAGACTTAATTAATTGAAAGGTAACATGATGAAGAAACGACTCATTTCCGTTGCACTCTCGGCAATTTTACTTATTTCAATGTGTGTTATGCCAACCACAGCACAGGCGGTGACATCCGCCACACCGGCGCAGGACAAATATGTTGACCTGTCAGGCGACTGGCATTTTAAACTTTACCGTACCTACGGACAAATGTTCCAGTGGTTAAACTTTGACCCCAGTCGAGTACCCATAACATGGGAAGACTTGTCCGCGGCTACAGTTCCAAACGCCTCCACCTTTAAGACATGGGAAGTTATGTCCATGCCCTCCACCGACTACGCCTCACCGGGTGGTCTGCTCAATACCACAAGAGAAGACGGCTCAAACTTGCTTCCGGCATGGTCTGAGGCATGGGTCTCTAAAGAGTTTACTCTGCCCGATAACCTTGCCGACTTTACCACCGAGCAGACGGTGACATTGCTGTTCGGCACTGTTGACGACAATGATGTTATCTATATAAACGGTCAACCCGTTGCAAGCAGCGGCTTTTTGGATGCGTCAAAGCAACCGGTAGTAAACAACCTGCCCACGGGTGGTTTTGATTATGTAAACAGAACCATGTTGTTCGAAAAGTCCTACTGGGATCAAGCTCGTGAATACGAGATACCGACATCGGCGCTTAAACCCGGCGTAAACGAGATTAGCGTCCGTCTTTACAACAACAACAGTAACGGTGGTTTTTACAGCGGTCAGTCTTATGCCCTTGCCGGCAACGACATGGCAGTGCGTAACCTCAAAAACATGCCGTTGACACCCGCCACCGACACAACAGGGGCACAGGCTGCTGTTGATGCACAAAAAGCCGCACTGCAATCGAAGGATTCCGCCGCTTTTGCTGCAACCGTATCGGAAAGCTACAACAACAACGGTGTTACAAAGGCTGAATATGTCGCAACCGCAATGGCGGATGCAAATGCACAAAACAACCTTGTCATCACCGACACGGGTGCAACTTTTTGGATGAAAGACAGCAACACCCTCTCTTACGAGGCAACACGTGAGGTGTCCTACACCGATGCCGACGGCAAAGCGATGACCTCATCCTCTACCTTTGTACAGTACTTTAGCGTTGATGCGACAGGTGCAATTAAAGAGCAAGGTAACATGGACAGATGCTATACTACAGAGTACGCTTCCGATCTGTTCAGCACAAACCTAAACTACAGCGTATACCTACCACCCTCCTACTACACCGACACAGCAAAATCCTATCCGGTAGTGTATCTACTACACGGTATGAACTCCTCCAGCGGTTCTTTCATTAACGTTGACAAAATCGACGAGTTTATGGATGCACAGATAGCAAGCGGCAATATACAGGAAATGATTGTTATTATGCCGGACTCCGGCAAGACAGCCGGTTACCGCGACACGCCGATTGGTAGCGATATGCAGGCATCCGGCCCGTGGGAGTCACAGCTTGTAAAGGAGTTAAAACCCCTTGTTGAGTCAAGATACCGCATGATGACAGGACCGCAGTACACCGGTATTTCCGGCATTTCGATGGGCGGCGGCGGCGCTATGACGATAGGTCTTAAATACCCCGAACTGTTCACCTCCATTGCAAGCCACATGGGCGCATTAAGCACCACTACATTAGATCAGCTCAAGGCTGTTTCCGCTGAAACACTTGCATTTTATGACTTCTACATGGATGTAGGCAATCAGGACGACCGCGTTAACCCCGACAACACCACCATGCACCACGAGTACCTTACCAGCATCGGTAAAGCGCACGTCTACAGCCGCACCGACGGCGGTCACAACAGCGCATTTTACATGAGTGGTATGGACGAATCCATGAAGATGCACAGCGACCACTTTGCAAACAACGTGCCCTCAACCGCTTACACGGTAAACCCGATAGCAAAGCTTGATACCACAACTGCAATTGTACCGGCAGGCACCGTACTTATAGCTAACAGCAACCTACCGCAGTCCACGCTTAACAAGATGATAAATGCAGCAAAGGCATCAAATTACCCCGGTGAAATGGTCCTTACAGCTGATTTCTCACTGCAAAATGCAGACGGCTCAAAAGCACAGCCCGATGCAAACACCATGATTCGCATTGACATCCCGGGCATCAACAGCACCCACGAAGCACTGATTATGCACGAAAAGGCAGATGGCACAATCGAATACATTGTCGCCAAGGTCTATGACGGCTACATCACATTCGTACCGCCGAGCTTCTCGGTCTACTCGGTACTGGTTAACTGGGCACCGCAGGTAATTGTTCCTGCAACCACGACGACCACAACAGCTACAACCATGCTTTCACCGCAGACAGGTGTAAATAGCTAATTTAAGCATATTATATAGCAAACGCAAAGGCAAAACATCACAGATATAAGGTCTTGATGTTTTGCCTTTTGCGCAACATCTAACTTGACTGTCGCACATGTTGTCAATATCACTTTTGAAGCTATGCCGGATGTCTTTTGTTTTTTACAGCAAACACCAGCAAAATCTAACCTTTGGTTACTACAACAACCGACGCGAATATGGTATCATATTGACGGAACATATAGGAAAGGAAGTTTTAACGATATGAAAAAGCTAACTGTATTATTATTGGTTTTTGTCATGCTGATAAGTGTAGGTTGTGGCGGTTCGGGTGTATCTCCACTTGCAGGACAGGTGACGGCGGCGGGTGACATGAGCACGGCGGACACAGGTCAGGCGACCCCCGGTACCATTACACTGAAAAATGACACCGCATACTCCATTATGGAGCTGTACTCCACTGCATCAAGCAGCACCGAGTTCGGCGCTGAACTGCTCGGCGCTATGACCATCACAAGCGGCACATCCGTATCACTTGACATCGGCAACATAAACGAGTTGCAGGATTTACTGATGGTTGATGATGAGGGGGACAGCTACTCCATACTTGGCATACCCTTTGTCGACGGCGGCACTGTCACGATAGCGTTCCAAGCTGACACGTCCACCACCGTTCCAATGGCAACGGTTTATGACGCAAGCGGTACCGAGCTTTCAACAACAACAGGTGTGTTTATCCCGGCCGACAACACAAACGCAACCGGTTATGACACAAACGGATACTATACATTTACTGTTAACAACTACTCAAGTTACGATATCTATTCAATACATGTGGGTATTGCCGGCTCTTCCGCGTCGTATGACATCGACATACTTCCTCAGGTACTGCCCTCGCAAAACGCATTGGATGTGACAGGTTTTGCAACGCAGGGTGACTGGCTCAACACTGAGTGGACACTGTACATAACCGACGTAGACGGTGACACAAGTGCATCATATGACAGCTTTAACCCGTGGTCGTTGACCTCTGTCGATGTAAATTGGGATAGCAATGCAGGCGGATACACAACGTCATTCAACTACTAAAAGTGTCAACGTAAGTTGAAATGAGCAGATTTTAAGCAGTTTTCAGCTCTACTGGGAAGATAAATGACACACTCCTTTTTAGAATGTAAATTTTGATATCGCAGTAGAGCGCAAAAATTGCCAAAATCGGCCGGCGAACACTTGCAAAACACACTTGTGGCTGATGGCTAAAGAGAATTATTTAATATCAAAAATCACTATACTACTTTAGTCCTGCGGGTACACAACTACTAGATAGGGAGTAAATTGAAGTCCATAAAAGAACGCTTTGTCAACATCCTTGTGGGCGAAAGCGTCAATCTGCACGGTAAAATATTTAACATACTGGCTATGGCGGGCTTTCTTATAAGTCTTGTCATGGTCTTTATGTCTTTTATAAATCACAACTCGCAACTAGAGCTGCTTATCAATCTGCTCGGTGCACTTTTCTCACTTGGCATGCTTTTGTTGCATGTGAAGACCAAAAATTATCATCTGTGCAGTGTTATAACCATTGCCGTCGTATTTCTTGTGGGTTTTCCTGCTATATTTTTCAGCAGTGACGGCTACACCGGTGGCATGCCATCGTTTTTCATCTTTGCGATTATATTCACAATATTTTTAATTCGTGGCAAGGCGATGATTGTACTGGTTGCACTTCAGTACATAGTGTTTGTGTTTATCTGTTTTTACTCCTACTACTACCCCGACAGCGTGGCAAATTATCGCGATGACTTTGGGCTTTTAATTGATATTGTCATAGCTTTTGTATGCGTAAGCTTAATACTTGGCACTACGATGTTTTTACAGTTCAGAATGTATCTGAAACAGCAAAGACTGCTTGAGCTGGCACGCATTGAAGCGGAGCGCGCCAACAAGGCCAAAAGCGCATTTTTGGCAAACATTAACCATGAAATACGCACCCCTATCGGCATAATTCTAGGCACAAACGAAATCATATCGCGCGATGCACATTCAAAGCAGTTAAAAGAACAGGTGGAAAAGATAAAAAGTGCCGGCGAACTGCTGGATGCGCTCATCAACAACGTGCTGGACTTTGTGAAAATCGAGGCGGAAAAAACGGAACTTAACATCGAGACCTACCGACTGTCCTCACTGCTTAACGAGCTGGAGCAATACAGCAAGGTTTTGTGTAAAAAAAAGCGATTGCAATTCTCGCTTTTTGTCGAGTCCGGCATAAGCGATTATCTGCTGGGCGACCCACTGGCGATAAAACAGGTGCTGTTAAATATAATAAACAATGCCGTGAAGTACACCGACAAGGGCGATGTGACGCTTTTTGTACAGCAAAACAACGGCAATAATCCTGAGCAGACAACGCTGTGCTTTGTCATCTCCGACACCGGTATCGGCATACGTCAGGAGGAGGTCGATGAGATATTCGACAGCTTTAAAAGACTTGACCGCAGTAACGGCAGGTATGTTGAGGGCGTGGGGCTTGGGCTCTCCATTGTCAAACAGTTGCTGTCGCTCATGAACGGCGACATCGAGGTCATCAGTATTTACGGGCAGGGGAGCACGTTTAAGGTGTTTATCCCTCAGGGCACCTGTGAGGTTGCACCCAACATTCAAAACGAGAATGCCAAAACCACATTTATAGCGCCGTCGGTTAAACTGCTGATAGTGGACGACAACCAAGAAAATTTGCTGCTGTTTGAAGCACTGCTTGCACGCACGGCCATGCAGATACACAAAGCGCAAAACGCAACGGAGTGCATGAAGTTAATTAGCGAAAACAGGTACGATGTGGTGCTGATGGACTACATGATGCCGGATATGAACGGAATTGAGCTTTTGCAAAAACTGCGACAAGATTTGCAGGTCGACATGCCGGTCGTAGCGGTGACCGCCGACGCTGAGTACGGCACAAAGGAACACTTGTTGCAAAATGGGTTTAACGATTATATAACAAAGCCGGTTGCGTGGGAGATGCTGGAACAGGCGGTGTTGCAATTTCTTCCAAAGGAAAAATATCGCGTAATCAACCTTGAAACAGACAGCGCGCCGGAGGAAAAGCTCACCGAGGAAATAACCAACAATCTGGAGCAGATGGGTATCGACTGCGAAACCGCACTGCACTATGCCGCAAATAACTTTGAGTTGTTGCACAAGTCGGCGGTTTTATACCTGTCCCACGTCGAACGAGAGATACAAAACGCAGGTGATGCGCTCGCGTGCGGTGACCTTGAAAAGTTGCGCTTTATTATTCACTCGCTGAAAAGTCGGGCAAAAAGCATCGGTGCACAGCGCTTGCACCAAACCGCGGCGCAGCTGGAACCGCTGTGCAACAAAAAACAAAAAGCAGAGCTTATCGCAAGAATGCCCTACCTGATGTTTTTGTGGGAGCAAAGCCGCGTAGGACTTGAACAGCTCATAAAGTACTTAACGGAGGAAGGATTTGTATAAATATCACATTTTGCTTGTGGATGACGACGTGACGGTGCACGAGAGCGCACAGTTGATGCTCGGCGCACAATACGAGCTGTCCTATGCCGACAGCGGCAACAAGGCGGTGGACTTTTTGTGTGACGGCAACCACCCCGACTTGATACTTATGGATGTCATGATGCCGCAGATGGACGGATACACCACCATGCAGGCTATAAAGGGTCATAAAGAGTACAGGGATATCCCCATCATGTTTTTAACCGGCGCAACACAGCCGGACTATGAACTAAAAGCGCTGAAATCCGGCGCAAAGGACTTTGTGTCAAAACCGTTTAATCCTGCGGTGTTTTTGGCGCGCATAGAACTTTGCCTTTTTTCGGAGCACCCGCTGTGTTACAAAAAGCTGAGCGAGGCCGCAAGCGACCTCACTCGGCTCGAACTTGTAATACTTAAAAACATCGCAAAAGGGCGCTCCAACGAAGAGATAGCGACTGAATTGCACTATTCCTACGGTTATGTGAAGCAACTGGTATCAAAGATTTTTGAAAAGCTTGCTATCGCCGGACGTAAGGAACTTAAGAATTTTTACAGGGATGGGTTTTAAAGTGTCATTATGGAGCAGATAACCGTCAAGGGTGCTGCGAACACCTAAAGCAATATTTTAAACGGCACTTTGTACCGGTCAAACAACTCAACTACTGCACCTAAATCTGATGGGCGGTTGATATATGAAAGCTCATATTCCTTTGATAACCAGCGGTATTTAGCGCCGGCAAAAGGATTATAGGGCATCAACTCAACACGCTGCATATTTTTCAAACTTGATGACAGCTGTGCAATGTCGCACAAATTTTCTGCCGTATCGGTTATACCAGGAATAAGTGGAACACGCACAATGTACTGCTTGCCCGAATTGTCCAGTGCAAATAGGTTTTCAATTATGATTTTGTTGTCAACACCTGTCCACCTTATGTGTTGCTGTGTGTTAAAAATCTTCACATCAAACAGTACCAGCGAACAGGCATCTATCACCTTGGCAAAAACGTCTTTGTTTGCATAGCCACATGTTTGCAACGCTGTATGTAGTGGACTTAATGCCTTCAAAAGCTCGACTGTGAATGCTGATTGCATCAGCGGTTCGCCACCCGAAATAGTGATACCACCATCGACGAGTAGTTGCGACTGCCGTTTTAATGTTTCTGCAAGCTGTGCGGCATCCGCTTGGGTGCCGCTTATCTGTAATGCACTGCGCGAACATGCGCGTGTGCATCGTGCAAACGGTTGACATTCAGGGTGTTGGCACCCTTTCAAACAAGCACCGCAGTTGTTGCAAAGATTGTTAACCAGAAGCTCCACGTTACCTGACAACCCCTCGGGGTTGTGGCACCATTTGCACCGAAGAGGACACCCTTTTAAAAAGACGGTTGTGCGCACACCCGGGCCATCATGAAGTGTAAATTCTTTTATATCGTAAAAAGTACCCTTCATGCTATGCCGTGAAGTTTTGTCGGCTGATAACATGGTCTTGATACTCCTTGTCAAGCTCCACAAAGTAGGCACTCCAACCCCAGATTCTCACAATAAGTGTACGGTGTTTTTCGGGGTGGATTTGTGCGTCCAGTAAAGCGTCAATGTCGACGGAGTTTAGCTGTAGCTGATGTCCGCCGCGCTGTACAAATGCTTTTACAAGTTGCGCGACCTTTGTGACATTTTCAACATCTTTAAACATAGCTGAGGAAAATTCCATCGTCAGTGGCCCACCGTTTATAGTCTCAACGAGATTCGGTTTTGTAAAAGAACGTATGACCGACAACGGACCTTTATTTTGAACAAAAAGCTCCGGTGAGTAGTTCGCTGAGAACGCCTCGCCTTTTTTGTGTCCGCTGAGCATCGAGCCCATGCCGTCTGCATACCACAGGTAAAACATTGCGCTACCGGTACCGGCTCTAAAACAGCCGCCGTGTTCGTTTTTCAGTACCTTTAGGTGTTTTGCATAATCACCCATGACCATCACGGCAATGTCGTCCAACTCGTCAACATCGTCGCCCATGTGCGGCATGTTATCACGCAGGTGATTGAGTATCTCATTTTCATCACCAAAACCATTGTTTATTATGTTTACCGCCTTTTGTGCGGTAAACACACCCTCTTCAAATATGCACTTTTTAATAGCGTAAAGTGAGTCGGCGGCAGTTGCAATACCCACGCCGTGAAAACCATAGTTTTGATACTTTGCACCCTGTGAAATGTCTTTTGCATTTTCAATACACCCGTCCATATAAACAGAGTATAGCGGTGCGGGTATGATATAAAGATTATAAAGACTTGCTGCTGTCTGTGCACATTGATCCTTTAACTTTTGTGAAAATGCGTCGTAAAATTGCTCGTAAGAGGTACAGTCGGACAGGTGATCGCTGATAGTGTCGTTGACAATAGCCGGAAAATTGATCGCCGCTATGTTGGGTATGTCGACGGCAACAGAGGGCACAATAAATTCCCAGCAAGCCGCTACGCTATAGTTACGCGCGTCCTCAAGGTCGTACCCGTGTCGGATTAACCCCTCTATGACAACGTCATCGTTGGAATATTGCGGAAAACCCAAACCCTCTTTTGTAAGCAATGTGCCAAGCTCGTATATTTCAAGAGGTGTGTCTTTATCCACCCTTAGATTTATTTTGGGGTCAATAAGTTTTAACTTGATAGAGGCTTTAAGACACATCTCTGAGAGCTTGTTATAAGCATTTGTGCCATCAGGGAGTATACCGCCCAGCATCATGCTCTGGCCGTTGTCACCCTGCTGTATTCCGGGGTAAAGGTCGCTGTCACGGTTTAGACTTAGGAAGAACTCCAGTAAAAGCTCAAACGCCTGCTCGTCGGTCAAAGCACCGCTGTCAAGATCGCCTTTTAAATAAGGATACATGTAGACGTCAAAACGCCCAAGTGTATTGTGATACTCACCCTCACACCACAGTGCATACTGCAGTATTCTAAGCGATTGCAGTGCCTGTCTAAAGGAGGTTGCACCGTAGCGTGGCACCTGCTCCAGTACCTCAGCGGCACTCAGGTTGCCCTGTTTGACGGCCTCTTTGCGATAGCGCTCTGTCAGTGCCAAAACTGCGTCGATGCTTTGCTGAGCACAGTTGTAAAAGTTTAACTTTTCCTCATCATCGCACTGCTGTGTAAAAATTGCTATTTTGCCCTTTTCTGCTTGCAGACCACCGCAGATTAACCGTCCATAGTTGGGGCAAAGGTTGCTCACCTTACCCTGTTCGTGTAAAAAGTGCTCCGATTTCAGTTTGTCCCACTCCTGTGCTGTGAGTATATCCGGTAGGTTTTTTACGGTGCGCCAAAATAATATGTTCTCGTTGGGGAGAACGAGCGGTGTTTCGTTTGACAGCACATCGCACAAAGCCGCAGTTACTCGTTTGTTGTGAGGCATACCCGCAAAGCGTTCGGCAGACTCAAAGTTTACCTCGCGTCGGTGCACGTGGTGTTTTTTTTCGACAATAAAGTCGTACATCCTTTTGTTATACTCGTTCATAATAACTCCTAACCGCTAACACTGGTTATGTGCAAAACACGTGAGACTAAAGACTAAAGGTAAATAGCGAATGTAGCCGGACAACTTGAAAATCAACATGTCTTGACGGTATAAACTCGGTCGACTTCGCCCGCGTCATTAGAAATGCACAAGGCCTGTTTCGGTTTTACCACCGGCACAATCAACAACCCGGTGGATTGTTAAAAGTACTGCGCATAGTGTGCATATACTTCGCCTTGATAGATAAAAATTCCACTGCCCATACTGTGTAGGTGCTCTGTGTCTTTGCGCTTTTAAAAGCACTATTTTGCTCAAAGACAACGTAAGTCTTTAGTCATTAGCCGCAAGTGCGTTTTGTACATGCTTACTAACACTCGAAAAAAGGATAACAGGTGAAAGGGGTACCGGTTTCTATCTCAAAGTAAGGCATAATAAACAATTCGTCATCACCTTCAATGTTGAATTTAAGAGGATGCTTTGTCGGCTTTATCCAGTTTTGAAAGTCTGTAGGGTCGTTTTTTATAACCATACCAAGTTGATTTGCCGATGCCTCAAACTCATTTTCCTTAACCTTGCCGGTGACAGCCATAAGCAGTGGCCCATATTCATATGCATATCTCTTGTACTCAATAGGTGGCTCAGCGCGCTCATCATATTTATTTTCTCTTCCGGTGTAAAGTGTGCTTTTAAGGGCAAATTTTAATGTGAAATCGACGGTAACGTTTTGCACATCGTTGCAAATTATCTCGACATAGCTACCGGGGACACCCTCATAACTGTGCTCGCCGACCTTTATGTCGACATTGCCGTCGCAGTACTGCGGTATGCGTAGCTTTAGGGTGAAACTCTGTAGTGTTTCTGCTGTGATGTCAATGTTAACTTTTCCGTCATACGGCATATCGGTTGTAGTGGCCACCTTGATGTCGCCGCACTCTCGCTCCCACACAAACTCCGAGTTGTTGTAAATATCAACATAAAGTTCGGATTCATTTATGCTGTACAAAAACTCCGGCAACATGCCGAAAAGCCGCGTGCCGACACCGCAACAACAGTGTACAAGACCGCCTTTTTGCTTTGCTTTATCTATCCACGCAAAGTATCTTATGCCCTCGTTTCCATCTTGGTTGGCGATAGCGATGTTGTAAAGAGATTTTTCCATCTCGTTGACATAGTCCTCGTTATCGGGGTAAAGTCGGTGCAGGCGCTGATTTAACAATATCCAAAAGGACGAACAACAAAGCTCGTTATACGGTCGTGGTGGTGAAAGCCAGTTGCAGCCTGGGTTTGCCTCTAAGAACTCACACATAACGATGCCACCGCCGACGTGTTGCCAATCGCGACGATACATGTCGTATGCGTTCATGACCGCACGCAGGTAATAGTGCTTGCCGGTAGCGCGATACAGGTCAAGATAACCCTCAAAGGATTCAAGCTCGGTGCCGTGCGGGTGCGGTTCTTCACCCGGTTGCTTTCTGGTTTGAATGGCTTCCGGCTCGCGCATGATAAACTGCCCCAGCCGCCAGTCCTCCTCGTAGTAGTCGATGGTGCTCTGAATGTCTTTGTAGTCACCGATAGGAGTGTTGTAAACAAACGGACTACAAACTACGCCTTGAAAAGCCAATGTAAGGTATTTTATAATGGGAAGGTCGTCACATTCGTTAAACCAATCTTGCCAACGGCGCAACATATTAAGCGCATCAGGGTTGCCGCCAAGAGCCGCCGCATATAATCCGTATGTCAACCATATGCGAACATAATGAGGGTATTCAAGTGTGCCAAACTGTTCCTTTGGCACAGCCATGAGGTATCCATCATCATCGCTACAGGCTTTAATCTCATCGACAACGGTGTTAACAATATCACGTAGCTCGGCACTTTCGGTCCAGCGCAAAACATTGCCCGCACCCATTAAAAGCTGACCGGCTGTCTGTCCTTTTATGTTATCCTCGAAATGACCACGGTATGGCTCGCCGGGGGCTGCCTTGCCGGCACGCTTACGAAACCAATACAGCGCCGAGTTAAGGTCGATTCTTTTAAGATACTCAATGTTGTTGTCAAACACCTGTTTAAAAAGTCCGTTTTGCAACTTGACACCGTAAAGCGGTGAGAAAACTTTATCCTTTACCGCATTTTTTTTGTTGTTGTCTACCCATTGGCCCTTAGCACCGTTCATAATATCCTCCGAATGTTATTGATGTGGATTTATAAGTTCAACATCCAACACGATAAACTCGTTTGCTGTCTGTTGCTCCTTTCGGATTAATTTAAGCATTAGTTCCACACAGGTTTTAGGTTCATCCCCTACACAGTCGACACTTAAAAATCCAAACGGCAACATCAATTTGCGCTGTATACAGTCAAACCCGACGAGTGTGTTGCTGTCAATAATACGGTTTTGCTCCCGATAAATAATGCTCATAACCTCGTAAGCGATAAGGTCGCTAAACACAACTATCGACGTAAAAGGTGAGGTGTCTGCAAGAATTTTTTTTATGCTGGTACAGTTTTTGCCGACCGTTATGTCGGTCATATGAATAAGGCTTTCCTTTATTGGTATGCCGGCCTTTACATGTGCATCACGATAACCTTGCAACCTTTCTTTACCGCTGGAAGTTTGTTCGGAGCCGCCAATGTACAGTATATTCATGTGCCCGGCGTCTATAAGATGTTTTGTGGCTATCTCACCGCCTTTGCGGTCGTCCCATACTACAGCGTTTGCCTCCTGCCCTTTAAAGTGTCGGCCCACCAAGACAAACGGTATTCCAATGCTTTTTAACAGTTCAAAATTGTCGAGGTTTTCTTGTACCGGACATATAAATATACCGTCAACTCTTTGACTGTAGGCCGCCATTATAGCGCTTTTTTCCCACTCATTGTTTTCGCTACTACTAAATATAATAAGGCTGTAACCGTACTTTTTTGCCTCGTGCTCTATCCCTTTGACAAGATTGCTAAAAAAGGGGTTGGAAATATCACCTACTATCACTGCAATTGTCTGTGTTTTACCGGAGCGCAGTGCCCTTGCCGCCACATCCTCAACATAGTTTAGTTCCTTTGCGGCTTTTCTTATTTTAGCTTTTGTTGTGTCGGAAATATCATCCATGTCTTTGAGCGCATGAGAAACGGTATTTATAGTAAATCCAGTTTTGTTTGCAATGTCTTTTAAAGTAACACGTTTTTTAGTCGACAAGTTATCACCTCTTTAGCATATGTTGACAAATTTAGTTTGATTAAAATTAACATTAACGTTAATTTTAAATTGAGCTTAAAACTTAAAAAATGCAAATATATTGCGATAAAAACAAAAAATTAAACAATTAATCAAATGGTGTTTTGTCAATTATATACTTAAATAACGGTGCAAGTCAATACTTGAACAGAAATTTATAACAAATCACATAATACAGCATTGATTTTTGTCAAATTTTATAAAATTATTAATTATGTATTGACAAATCTATTAATTGCGACTTATAATAACGTTAATGTAAAGGCTATGAATATAAAATTCTCATACAATTACGCTAATATTTGTACATATATAGATGTATTAAAACTTAATGTGCATTTTGAACTTGTCGACGCTTCAAAAGCTATTAAGGGTTTAATAAAACAAAGCGGTTTTGACAATTGATCATTCGGCTAGACAAAACCACAAACATTTTTGGAGGAGATTATGAAAAAGAGGCTTATTTCACTTTTTTCCGCAGCTATGTTACTTTCAGCGTTATTGGCAAGTTGCGCCGGCGAACCATCAACAACAGAGACAGCACCTGCCGATGAGGCAGCACCCGCTGCACAGGAGTCAGCCACAGAAGAAGCACCTACCGGCGAGGATATAACCATAAAAGTGCGCACCGGTTGGGGCGAAGATAACCTGCCTAACTGGCCTGCGGCAATAGCTACTTATGAAGAACAAAATGCCGGTATTAAGGTGGAAATGGAGTATAGTCAACCTGATATGACAAAACTCCGTGCTGAGTTTTTAGCAGGCAATGCGCCCGATATAGCTCAAACTTGGAAAACATACTTTAACGAGTTTGCAGCCGAAGGACTTGTTGTTGACCTGACAGCTGAGTACGAAGAGCACGGTTGGACAGGGGACACACTTATAAACGGTGTTCGAGGCTGGGTTTCGACACTGCCCGAAGCAGCAAATGAAGGGGCAAGCGCATACGGCGTTGCGGACTATGTCAATACCAGCGTAATCTACTACAACAAAGGTGTTTTTGAAGAGCTGGGTTTAAACGAACCGACAAATATGGAAGAACTTGTGGCGGTCAGTGATGCACTTATAGCGGCCGGTATCAAACCGATGGTTGTACCCGGTGGTGGCAACAATATTGTAGATATACTTGCAAAGATTCAGGTGCAGTACACAGGCCTTGACTATTTACTTGATATAAACACAGGCGCGGCAAAGTTTACCGACGCTCCGATGGTTGAGGCAATGGACACGCTTCAATATATGATAGATGAGGGTGTTATCGACAAGAGCAGTCTTACATATACAGAGCAGGACTGCGAAAGAGAGCTTTCCACAGGTAGCGCGGCAATGTACTCTATGCACACAGCATATGACCCGGTACTACAGGCTTTGCAAGAAGAGGTAGAAGGTTTTGAGTACGGCATAATGGAGGGCATCGCCTTTGCAGATGACCCTGTAGCACAGACTTCCTGCACATACGGTGCAAACTGGGTTATCCCGACAAGCAGTCAACATATAGAAGAGGCAAAGGATTTTCTCTTTTATATCTTTGGTGAAGAGGTTTCTAACAGCAGCGCGGCAGAAGCCGGAAGAATTACAACAATTGTCAGTGCCAATGCCAACATCCAAAGTCCGGCAATATTAACCGTTGTTGAGCATCAACTTCCCGACCTTAACACCGACACATTTTATCTTATAGACATGGTTCCCGGCTCAGTTTTGACAGCATTTGTTGCCGGCATACAAGCCATGATAGACGGCAGCGGTGATGGAGCAGCGGCTCTTGAAAGCGCACAAAAAGCGATGGATCAAGTGTTGGAAGATGCGGCTTAAATTACAGCCGGCTAACCTAAAAACCAGCACATAATGACGGCAAAAATTTCGCCTATCTTCGCCCGCATCAATAACAATGCACAAGTGTGTTTTGATCCGGTGGCTTGCTAAAGGAACGACACTTAGTGCGCGTATCCTCTGTACTGATAGGCGAAATTTCTACCGAGCAATCCTCAAGTTAATTGACGTTATATAGTGTCTGCACCGGTGTTCAATACGCCAATGTTGGGTTTCCTGCTTTAAGGGGGCATCGGTATGCACATTTTATCAAGAGACTGTATTAATTTTTCTTAATAAAGCAAAAATTACTCACAATCTGCTTGTTTCAACTTGGGTTGATACTAACTGGGGTATGCTGATTACCCTATACTAAAACAACGCTGTTAACATCTTATGGATGTCCGGTTCGAGTCCGCCTCGGACCGGTCAGGTTGTTTGACTCACATACCGTGGAGGTGGATATGCGTAACCTGCGCAAAAGGCAACAGGCGATAAACTTTACCCTTTTTAACATCCCGTCATTATTGGTGTACAGTGTATTCTGGATGTTACCTATACTCTTGAACTTTGTTATCAGCTTTTCTACATGGAACGGTATACAGCAAATACCTGACATCAACTGGGTTGGTATTAGAAATTACATAAACATTTTGGATGATGAGGTGTTTTTAAAAGCACTGGGCAACAATATTTATTATACTGTGTTAAGCATAATATTTATCCCTGCATCGGCGCTTATAATTGCACTTTGTGTAGAAAAAGGTTTGCGGCGCACTAAAGGCTTTTTTAGGGTAGCACTTTTTGCACCGTCCACTTTGACTTTAATGTTGGTTGCAATTCTTTTTAGATGGGTTTACAGTATAGATGACGGAATGATAAACACATTTTTGGGGTTTATCGGGCTTGAAGCTTTGCAAACGGACTTTTTGGGTAACACCGACACTGCTATGACAGCACTGTTTTTTATGGGTTTCTGGAAAACGTTGCCGTTTTTTATGATAATAATGCTCTCGGGGCTGCAAGGAATATCAAAAGATTACGAAGAGGCGGCGCTGATAGACGGTTGTAACCTTTTTCAAAGTATACGTCACGTTACGATACCACTTTTAAAGCCAATAATTACTATTGTAATTGCGCTTGTCGTTATCGATGGATTTAGGGTGTTTGACCTTGTTTTTGTTGCAACAAAAGGAGGGCCTGCAAACTCGACCGCTGTAATGGCAACATATGTTTATGATGTGGCCCTTAAAGATTTCAGGCTGGGTTATGCAACTGCGCTGTCAACAGTAAATATACTGATTGTATTGGTTATCTCGATTATATACTTCAGGTATAGCATGAAGTCCAACGTAGACTGATGGGGGCAATTATGAAAAACAAACCGACATTCAGGTTTTCTAAAATAATATTTTGGGTATTTATGATAGTGCTTTTAATTTTAGCGCTTTACCCGTTGTTTTGGATGATAATGTCTTCCTTTAAGACAAATTCAGACTTTACCGTCAACCGATTTGGATTTCCGTCGGAATTTACGCTTGAAAACTATTCCGCCGCCCTTGAAGAGGGTGACTTTGGGCGATATTTTATAAATAGTGGAATTCTATCCGCTCTTTCGTTAGTAATTATGGTTTTTAGCGCCTCGATGACAGCTTTTTCTTTTGCCCGATATAGGTTTAAAGCGTCAAAACCGCTTCTTGCCTACTTTATGGTTGGGCAGATGCTATCCGCACAAATTATGCTGATAGCGGTTTACCTTATTATGGTTTCGCTAAACCTCGTCGACAGCATCTTTGGTCTGTCACTTGTCTACGCGGCTTCGGGCTTACCGTTTACTATATTCCTTCTGCAAGCGTTTTTTAGGACTCTCCCAAACGAGTTGTATGAGGCTGCTGAGGTTGATGGCTACAACGATTGGATGATTTTTCTACGCATTGCGCTTCCGCTTGTTATGCCGGGGCTTTCCACTGCCCTTGTCATACAGTTTATGTATGTGTGGAATGAATTTCCACTTGCGATGATAGTTATCAACTCACCGGAGAATCTCACTTTACCTGTTGCAATATACCGTATTGTCAACAACATGTACTATTCAAACTATGCACAGGCGTGTGCTGGACTGTGCATAAGCGCTATTCCGGTACTTATCATATATGCTGTTTTCCAAAAAAAGATTATAGGCGGTATGACAGCGGGTGCTGTAAAAGGCTGACGTGCTAGTCTAGACTGTACTCCTTTATAATCGGCAAAAAGTCATCGGCATAACGTTTTGCTTTTTCCGAGCCGACACCCGACACTTTTAAAAATTCCGTCTCGTTTTGGGGCAGTTTTGCACACATATCCTGCAACGTCTTGTCGGAAAATATGACAAACGAC
>CAYJFU010000023.1:0-7198 GCA_964369445.1 uncultured Oscillospiraceae bacterium
CTCATGTAGTAATAGAGTGGTGCAGCATATAAACTGCCGTCCGTGTCGGTGAAGGCCTTTAACAGCGTCGGCGAGAAGTCGCTAAAATACTCTTCTGTGAACAGGTCGTTAAGCGGCATGGCGTATCCGGAGGATATCAACCTATACATGTCATGCGCTTCTGTAAGTATTATGTCCATCGGCTCTCCCGATGCCAAAGCCAAACTTAGCTTGTTGTTATATTCTGCGGCAGGGATAAAAGTTGGTTCAATGGTGACGTTCGCACTTTCGTGTGTATACTGCTGTACCAGTTCAGCAAGTTCTTCATCAGTAAAGTTTTCTCGTGTATAAAGTGATAATGTATAGTTGCCGGTCGGTAGGTCAGCGGTCGGTTCCGGCTCATTTGGAGATTGCTCTGCGGCAAACGCAGGGGTTGTATCAGCTTCGGTTTGTGCAGGCTCACCAGTGCTGTCGGCGATGTCTATCTGTGTTTTACCGCCGATAAGCGACGGCAAAGATACTATCGCAATCAAAAACAAAGCCGCAACCGCCACTATGGCGATGATCATGCCTTTTTTGCCGGACGAAGGGCTTTTTTTATGCACCGGTCTTGCCACATCAGGTTTAACCGTCTGCGGTGTCACAACTTTCGGTTGTGGCGGATTTTGTGGCGCAGGGGTGGCAGTAGCGTGGGCAGTGCTTTGCGGCGCACCGTAATAGAGCGCATCTATAAGCTCGCCTATCGTCTGATATCGGTTTTTCCCCAAAAACTCCATGCCTTTCATTATGGCACGCTCTTTTGATGGGTCAATTTTAGCACCAAGCTCAGAGGGGGATTTAAGGCCGTCCTCGGAAATCCTGTCGCTGGACTCCAAGGGTGTCTGCCCTGTTATAACCTTGTACATGGTGGCGCATATGGCATAAACATCCGTCCACGGCCCTTGCGCCCCACGTGAGCTGTATTGCTCTATCGGCGCATAACCGGGCTTAAGCAGTATAGAAAGGCTTTTGTTGCTATCTGTGGCGTAATCGCGCGCCGCACCAAAGTCGATGAGTCGAACCTCGCCGGTGCGCGATATCATAATGTTATCGGGGCTGATGTCGCGGTGAATAATCTCCTCACGGTGCATTTTTTCCAGCGACTCCATAATCGGGCGCATGACCGCAAATACCTCTTCTGAGGGCATACTTCCGCCGGAATTGGTAAGGTGTGCTTTTAGCGTCTCGCCGTCGATATATTCCATTACTATGTATGCGGTATCATTTTCCAGTATAAAATCGTTGACCGCCACAATGCCCGGCAGATTTCTAAACCTTGCAAGGCGGCGCGCCTCGTCGACAAACTTTTCCTTGCCGTGCGTAAAAAATTCACCACGTTTGCCCTGAAACGATGTCACCGACATCGTAACACTGCTCTCACGTGTCACAAAGCCGGAGGGGTAAAATTCCTTTATCGCAACGGGGAGGTTAAGGTTAAGGTCATAGCCGATATACGTTATGCCAAACCCACCCTCACCGAGCACCTTGCCCACAAGCATTTTAGCGGCAAGTATCGTTCGTAAAGGCAGATGATGCAGTGCGACCTCGTGCCGACTTTCGTCAAATCCGCAGTGTGGGCACAAACCGAGCTTATCGGCTTTTTCCCTCATACAACTCATACAAAGATTATTTACATTCACGTTGCGCCTCAAAAAAATTAATGTATTGCCCCCCAACTAAACAGCGGAAAATCTTGGCAGGGATTCTTTGTCCACCGATTCAATTTGGGCACAATAACCTGAAGTTACTATATTGTTTATTTTATCATATATAATTATGAAACGCAAATATTTTCGCAGAGAAATATGTACAAAAAGACGAATAGTGCAGATGGACAACAACAAAAAAACTTATCGCCTAAACAAAAACCGAAAAAGCTATTGACAAATGCGCTACGATATGGTAGCATATAAAAGCGCTAAAATCCGGCCCATTGGTCAAGCGGTTAAGACGGCGGCCTCTCACGCCGCAAACAGGAGTTCGATTCTCCTATGGGTCACCAAAGCGTAACCATTATATCGACCGGCAATTGTCGGTCGATAAATAATGGGCCTTTAGCTCAGTTGGTTAGAGCAACCGGCTCATAACCGGTCGGTCCTGGGTTCAAGTCCCCGAAGGCCCACCAAAAAACCTTTGCAGTGATGCAAAGGTTTTTTTACTTGTTGTTTTTTACAAAACGCCTACATGCTACCCATCATATATCCGCTCGCCATCTCAATATACATATTAAACGCACCATACCAGTCGCCATTGATAAGCGGTTCCAAAACAGCACCCTCAACCGCTTGTAATGTCTGGGAATCAAATATCTCTTTTGACTGTGGACCGTGCATTATAAACTGATATTCTGATGTGCCCACGCTTAGCAGCAGCATTACCCCCTCGCGGTTTTCACCAAGACCAAGGTTGTTGTTGTCATAAAAAAACGTGGCGGCCTCGTAGATATCGGTGGCACCCTCTACGTCGTTGTAATCGTTGAGGGTCAAAATATAAATGCCTTTATTGTGTGCGTATGAAAAAACCTCGGCGACACTGTTCAGCATCAACGCATCGTCAAGCGTCAAAAGCTCCATGTTGTCATAGACAAATAGGCTTTCCGTTACCGGCTGCTCCGGCTCGGGTTCGGGAGGTTGCTCCGGCTCCGGTTCAGGCTCAGATTCCGATGCCGACTCCGGCTTGGAGGAGGACGATACCGGGGGCGGCTGTGATGAAGAGCTTTCGGGCGGATGTTGTGGCAACTGAGATGAGGATGGCGCGGCGCTTTCAATGGGGGGGTGAACCTCTATATCGTCCATCGCCGCCACGATGTTGTCGGAAAAACTTTGCTCCTCTTTTGGCAGTGTAGTCACATAAATTACTAACATCAGGCAGGCAACACCGGCAAGCACAAGCCATCTGCGTTGCTTTTTTAATACCGCACCGAAATTCTCCTTTATCGGTGTTGGAGGTTGCTCCTGCGGTGCGCTTGGTTCTTCGGGGATTTCCGGTTGTTGTGTGCCGACTGACGGCTGTGACGTTTCGTCGGTGACACGGTAAAGCTCTTCCACCAGCTCCACCAGTGACTGATAGCGGTCTTGCACCGCAAATGCCATACCTTTTAAAAGTACCGCCTCTTTAAAAGGGTCGATAGCAACACCCAGTTCCGAGGGCTTTTTGAGGTTGTCGTCATATGCCCTGTCACCGGAGTCCTCGGGGGTTGTACCTGTTATTGCCTTGTACATAGTAGCACAAAATGCATAAACATCCGTCCACGGCCCCTGACGTCCTTTAGAGCTGTATTGCTCGATAGGTGCGTAGCCCGGCTTTAACAACACCGACATGCTTTTGTTTGCGTCATTTCCGTAATCCCTTGCTGCACCGAAGTCGATAAGCTTCATCTTTCCGCAAAAGGTGATCATAATGTTGTCGGGACTGATATCGCGGTGTATTATTCCCTCTGCGTGTATGACCGACAGTGATTCCACAATCGGTTTCATCATTCTAAACAGCTGCTCTGAGGGTATTTGCCCGCCGTTATCGGACAAAAACTGTTTTAGAGTAACGCCGTCGATAAATTCCATGACAATGTAAGCGGTGTCATTTTCCTGTATAAAATCCCGCACCGATACTATTCCCGGTAGGTAGTTAAATCGTGCAAGTCGGCGTGCTTCGTCGATGAACTTGTTTTTTCCGTCAATAAACATCTCGCCACGTTGTCCGTAACAGGGGGCAACTTTGCCGGTTGAAGTGTTCTCACGTGTGGCAAACCCACTCGGGTAATACTCTTTAATAGCAATCTTTTGTTGTAGGTTTAGGTCAAAACCCACGTAAGTGATGCCAAAACCGCCCTCGCCGATGACTGTTCCAATAAGTATTTTAGCGGCTAATATCGTTTTAAGTGGCAGATGGTGCGCCGAGCCGGTATAACACTTTTCGTCAAAACCGCACACCGAACAAACGCCGTCTGCGGCTAAACTTTCGGACATGCAGGACATACAAAGCTTATTAAAATCCATAATTACCTCGGAACGATATACAACCATTATAGCAAAGCTTTTTTGTTAAAACAATGTAATATATTAAGATTTTTGCTGTTGGAATTTCAAATTTGCTCAGATGTTCCGCAATACAGCCGTTGTCTCGCGCTGAATAAGGCGATGTGGAAAGATTATCTTCATTGGCACGGTGTGTTCCTTGTTTATGCGCTCTATCAGTATCTTGGCACCGTAGCGCCCCATCTCATCTTTGGGCAGTCTTACGGTGGTGAGCATCGGCGATACAGTGGCTGCTTTTTGTACGTCGTCGACACTTATTACCGATAGGTCTTTTGGCACTTTTATGTTGTGCGCCCTGCAATAGTCCAGTACAGCTATAGCGGTTATGTCGTTGGCACAAAGTACCGCTGTGGGAGCCGCGCTTTTCATCACACGTGACAGTGCCTCGAAGCCCTCACTGCCGTTTTTGTCACAGCTGCCGATTAAACGCTCGTTTGTTGCTATACCGTGTGTCGAAAGGTAATCGCAATACGCATCGTAACGCGGCTCTTTTTTTGTTTCGCCGACAAACGCTATCTCGCGATGTCCAAGCGAAAACAAATGTTCCACCGCCGACAGTCCGGCCTCATAACCACTGCACAGTATCCTGTCGTATTCGTCACTCACCTCGTTTAACCCGATAAAAACAATGTGCTTGTAATGCTTTTTAAGGCTGTGTACAATAGGCACTTTGTCAAACCTGCCCATGACGACTGCACCCTGTGCATTTATGTCCAGCATACGACGCATTATCGCCTCGTTGTCAGGGTCGAAAAATGAAAACACATGCGGAACATGACATCCCATTTTAAGTGCCTGCTGTTCAAATGCGCGCACCATTTCGGCAAAAAACGGGTTTTCGTCATCGCGGCGCGTCAGCTCTAAAAAGCAGGCTATATTTTTTGGCGTGCTCTGCTCTGCCAATCCTTTGGCTCTCAGCGCACGAGCATTTTGGTCTGCTACATAACCAGTTTTCTGCACCGCTTCCCATACCCTGTTGCGAACCTGAACGCTGGCAAAGTTATTATCGGTGCTGTTTATTACCCTCGAAACGGTGGAAACCGACACACCTGCTATTTTGGCTACCTCTTTTAATGTCAAAATATTTCTCCGTTTTTTATAAAGTTTAACACGTGTCAAACGCTATGTCAACAGCAAGTATAACGTTTGCGTAAATTGATGTTTATTTATCCGAAAGAGCATGTTAAAATAAAGTCATAAAAAGAAACTTATTTTTTAGAGGTGATAACATGGCGTGGAGCAATCCTAAAACAGACATTAAAACAGTTGGTCTTATCGGTTGTGGTACTATGGGTCGTCAGATGGTGGAAAAGCTCATTGCGGGCGGTTACGCTGTCAATGGTTATGACAAGTTTCCTGTTGGTGCTGATGCCGCGAAAAAACTTGGCGCGATAATTTACAAAACACCGGCACAGGTTGCACAAAAATCCGACATGGTGATTATCAGCTTGCCGGGCCCTGTGCAGATAAACGAAGTATTTTACGGTGAGGACGGTCTTTTTGAAGCACTGCGTGATGGTCAAGTTGTCGTCGACACAAGCACGAGCACGCCGGGCAACTCGCTTGAAATAAGCGAGCGCGCCTCGGAAAAGGGTGTGGCCGTGCTGGACTGCCCGATACTGGGACGGCCGTCGACAACCGGCAAATGGCTACTGCCCACAGGTGGAGATGCCGAGGCAATGGAATATGTAAAGCCTGTGTTATCTCATTTCGCCGCAACAATTGTGTCGGTGGGACGTGCCGGTAACGGCAATGCAATAAAGCTGTTAAATCAGTTGATGTTCGGCTGTATAAACGCTATAAGCAGTGAGGTGTTTGCCATATGTGACTGTGTCGGTATCGAGCGCGAAATTTTCTACAACACGATAGCCTCCAGCAGTGCCGCCACCGTGAGCGGACTATTCAAGGAGGTTGGCAAAAACATCGTCGCCGAGGATTACACCCACCCGTCATTCACCGTCGACCTGCTGATAAAGGATATTTCACTCGCACAGCAGATGGCAAAGGAGGCGGACGCACCCTCCGTCATGGCAGGGCACGCACTGCTTTTCCACGAACTTGCCCACGCACAGGGTCTTGGCAGTGAGGACACAAGCGCTCTGTTTAAGGTTTTTGAAAAGCATTACACAAACAGCAAACGAAAGTAGACGGTTATTTAATTTCAAGCGGGCATTGCACTGGAATCATTTAATGAAAAAATTGTACCGCACGCAGAATTAAAAAACAACTGCGCCGGTACGATTATCATCGTCCATTAACTTGAAAACCAAGCCTCCTTGCCGATAATTGGTGCATACAAAGAGTATCGAGGTCCTCCACCTCAATGGGTAAAATTTAAACTCGGCGGATGCTTTGTCGTTTTTCAAGTTAATTACAATATTTGCCGCACCATCCTTTTGAAGTGTGGTTAAGGCATAAACAACAAAAAGGAGAGATAAACTAATGAAATTGAATTTTGAATACGGCGAGGGCACAATGGCCGCCAACCTACCTGATTACACCGATGTATTTATCCCCGGCGTCACAGTAGAGGACCCCGAGCCGCTACCGCAGGACTGGGAAACGCTTTATAACGTCACAATGGAGAGTATCCGCAACCCTATAGGTATGCCGACACTCACAAAGCTTGCAAAGAAGGGGAGTAAGGTCGCCATCGTCGTGCCGGATATCGTCAAAGGCGGCTGTCAGCCGACAAGCCACCGCAAGGTGGCGATACGCGCTTGCCTTGACGAACTTTACAGTGCCGGTGTTGAGAAAAAGGACATAGTACTTATATTTTCAAATGGTCTGCACCCACGCGCCACGGTACAGGAGATGCACCAGATACTCGGCGATGAACTTTTCTTTGAGTTTTATCGCACAGGGCAGATAACCAGCCACGACAGCGAGGATTGGAACGACCTTGTCGACCTTGGTCGCACCGAGCAAGGCGATCATGTCATACTCAATAAAACCGTCTACGATAGCGATATCGCCATATTGATAGGTCACACCTCCGGCAACCCTTACGGCGGTTACTCCGGCGGTTATAAGCACTGCACCTGTGGCATAACCCACTGGGAGAGCATCGCTGCACACCACGTGCCGGACGTCATGCACCGCGAGGACTTTACACCGGTGTCACAGACAAGTGAAATGCGCAACAA
>CAYJFU010000023.1:7208-31211 GCA_964369445.1 uncultured Oscillospiraceae bacterium
TTGATGAGCAGGGTATGCACATGGAGCAGTGCATGGGCAAAAAGTTTTTCTGCTGTGATGCAATACTTGACAGCTCATCGCGCCAGATAGCCGTTTACAGCGGTTACGCGGCAGAGATGCAAAAGGTGGCTTGGAAAGAGGCAGACAAGCGTACATACGTGCCGTTTGCGGAGAAAAAGTACGACGTTATAGTGTTCGGTATGCCCACGAACTTCCACTACGGCAACGGAATGGGCACCAACCCAATTCAGATGATGCAGGCACTTTCGGCACAGGTTATCCGCCACCGCCGCATTATGAGCGACAGGTGTGTGTTTATCGCCTCGACTATCTGTGATGGCTACTTCCACGACGAGCGCTGGCCCTACCTGCGCGAGCTGTATGAGATGTTCCAGCACGACTACATGAACGTCCTGCCCGACATGAACCGCTACGGCCAGTATTTTGCCACCAACGAGGAGTATATCAGAAAATATCGTTACTGTAACGCATTTCACCCGTTCCACGGCTTTTCAATGATGAGCTGCGGTCACATTGCTGAAATGAACACCAGTGCCATCTACATTGTCGGTGCAAGAGAGCCGGGCATTGCTCGCGGCATGGGTCTTAAAACACGCGCCACCTTTGAGGAGGCTCTTGAGGATGCAAAGAAAAAGTTTGTGGGCGATAAGCCGAACATTCTTGCATTGCCGCTTGCATTTAAGACGGGCGCCGTGCACCTTTGCATGAAGGACGAGGGATATAACGGGACGAATAGGTAAGGTGTTGTTTAAAGTTAACGGAATGTAGATGTTGTTGCAACCATCGAGGTAACGAGCCTCTCTCCGTTTGCACTGTATGCTAATCCGTCTATAAATAGCTCTGGTTCCGGCTCCGTTTCTACTACCGCAACTCCGGTTCTTGCCGTTGTCACCACAGCGCTTAGCCTAAAAATGGGTGTGTACGCTTTGAAGGACTGTTTCTGCCAAAACCGAATAACCCACATAGGCGTTTTTACGTCTATATCAATGATATTTTTGACAGCAAGAGGGTTTACGAGTGATTTCGTAAATCCTCTTCTGGTTTCCGGCATGATTCATGCCGCTTTGCTCACCCCACCATTGACAAACCGCTAAAACGGTAATATAATTAAAATGTTGAGAAAAATAACAATTAAAGGAATTTTGTGCGATTATGCAATGGACGGGATTAAACGAGTTACGAGAGAAATTTTTAACTTTTTTTGAGCAAAAAGGCCACTACCGCTTTAACAGCTTTCCACTGGTGCCGCAGGAGGACAAAAGTCTTTTGCTTATCAATTCCGGCATGGCGCCGCTGAAAAAATATTTTTTACAGCAGGAGACGGTGCCGGGCAATACAGCGACGTCATGTCAAAAGTGTATACGCACACCCGATATAGAAAGGGTAGGCATAACGGCGCGTCACGGAACTTTTTTTGAGATGCTCGGAAACTTTTCCTTCGCTGCCTACTTTAAAAAAGAAGCCACAGCCTATGCCTACGAGTTTTTTACCGAGGTGCTGGATATACCGCTTGAACGACTTTACTTTTCCGTCTACGAGCAGGACGACGAGGCATACGACATCTGGACAAAGGACATCGGTGTGCCGGAAAGTCACATGGTACGCTTTGGCAAAGAGGACAACTTTTGGGAGATAGGTGCAGGTCCGTGCGGCCCGTGTAGTGAAATTTATTTTGATAGAGGTTTAGATCACGGTTGCGGCAAACCTGACTGTAAAGTCGGATGTGATTGTGACAGGTTTATTGAGGTGTGGAACCTTGTGTTCACGCAGTTTATATCCGACGGCAACGGAAACTACGAAAAGATGGAGCACGGAAACATCGACACAGGCATGGGACTTGAGCGTCTTGCATGCATAATGCAGGGTGTTGATAACCTGTTTGAGACCGACACTTTGCGTTCCATAATAACCGAGACGGAAAAGCTGTCCGGCTACAAATACAAAACTGATGATAAAAACGACATATCGGTTCGCGTCATAACCGACCATATCCGCAGTACGGTGTTTTTGGTCGGCGACGGCGTTATGCCAAGCAACGAGGGTAGGGGATACGTGTTGCGCCGTCTGTTGCGACGTGCGGCAAGACATGGTCGCTTGCTCGGAATTAAAGGCGCATTTCTTGCAGGTTTGAGCGAGACAGTTATTGAACTTAACCGTACAAGTTATCCCGAACTGCACGAGAATAAGGATTATATAAAAAAGGTAATCGCCATAGAAGAGGAGCGCTTTGCAAAGACCATCGACAGCGGTTACACACTGCTTACGGAGGAGATAGCAAAGCACAAAGCAGGCGGCAAGAACACCCTGTCCGGAGATGTGGCATTTAAACTGAGTGATACATTTGGTTTCCCCCTGGATTTGACGGTGGAGATACTGTCGGAGCAGGGCATGGAGGTTGACCGCGACGGCTTTGCAGAGCTATTACAAAAGCAAAAGGACACTGCGCGTTCGGCGCGTGCAGGCATGGGCGATGCAAGTTGGACAGGAGAGCTTTTTGCCGACCTCAACCTACCGGCGACAAACTTTGTCGGCTATGCCAGTCTTTGCGGTAAAGCTGAGGTGCTCGCCGTGGCACTGAGCGAGCAGGATGACTGTAACGACATTGCCGTCGTGCTGGATAGCACACCCTTTTACGCCGAAAGTGGTGGCCAGGTCGGAGACGCCGGTGTTATTGAGTTTGACGGAGGCCTGATTGAGGTTGCCGACACCACAAAGCTTGCCGGCGGAGTGTTTTTACACCGTGGTAAACTGGCAAGCGGCATGATAAATCGCGGCGATATCGTAACTGCATCGGTGGACAAAAAGCGGCGCAAGGCGATTACTCGTAACCACACGTCGGCACACCTTTTACAGCAGGCACTTATTGCCGCGCTCGGCGATCACGTGCATCAGGCCGGTTCTTACGTCAGCCCGACTAGGGTGCGCTTTGACTTCACCCACTTCTCGCCGATGACGCCGCAGGAGATTGCGCTCGTTGAGCAGGCTGTCAATGAGCAGATATTTGAAAATCTCGAAGTAGTAGCACAGGAAATGCCGATAGAACAGGCTAAAAAGCTCGGTGCACAGGCGCTGTTCGGTGAAAAGTACGGTGACGTGGTGCGTGTTGTGACCTGCGCAGACTATTCGACGGAGTTCTGTGGTGGTTGCCATGTGTCCAATACATCCCAGATAGGCGCATTTAAAATCCTCTCGGAAAGTTCGGTGGCGGCAGGTGTTCGCAGAATAGAGGGCACCACCGGTCTTGGTGTGTTGCAGTTGCTGACACAGCGTGAAGAGCTACTGAACAACAGCGCTGCACTGCTCAAACTCAACAGTTTCGGTGATTTGCCGCAAAAACTTACGGCACTTATCTCCGAGAATAAGGAAAAAGACGCAGTGATAGCTGCCATGAAATCGTCACAGGCGGACAGTCAGCTGGATGCTATAAAAAACAGCGCACGCACCGTCGGTGAATTTACACTGTTGTGCGGACTGTTAAAGGATACCGACGGCAACACCCTGCGTGAGTGTGCCGCAAAGTTAAAGGACGATAACTCTATAGTGCTGTTGATTGGTCAAAGTGGTGACAAAATAGCTATGGCGGCATCATGCGGCTCAGCGGCAGTGTCGGCAGGTAAAGGCGCCGGAGCACTTATCAAAGCGGTTGCAAAACAGTTTGGTGGCAACGGCGGCGGCAAACCGGACTTTGCAATGGGTGGTTTACGTAGCGCTGAGGTAGTAAAGGACGTCATTGAGCAGTTGCCGGGCATTGTAGGCGAGCTGTAAGCGATCTGAAAATAAGTGAAACTAAAGACTAAAGTTGAATAATGCTTGGGCAGTTTGATATATATAGTGCAATAACTTGATGGGTTTAAACTTTTCAACGAACATTATTGAAAAAATCATTAGTCTTTAGCTGTTAATCACAAGTGCGTTTTGTGCTCACATTGTAATCTGTAAAGGAGTATTATGGACTGCATATTCTGTAAAATCCGTGACAATGTAATTACATCAACAAAGCTTTATGAGGACGAGCATTGTTTTGTAATAAAAGACCTGTCACCTATGGCGCCGGTACATCTGTTGCTTATATCTAAGGAGCACTTGTTAAATTGTGAAGAGCTAAGCGACAAACCTCAGCTTGCCGCGCATCTGTTTTTGGTCGTCAAAACAGTCACAACCGAACAAGGCCTCGAAAAGGGATACAGAGTAGTCACCAATAAGGGTGAAAACGGAGGTCAATCGGTAGGGCATCTGCACCTGCATATTTTGGGTGGCAAACAGCTGTCCTGGCCGGAACTTTAGCGATAACAACATTACTCAAACAACAAAAATTAACTTGCAATATTTTTCACGGAGGTTTAAAGTTGAAAGATTTTTACGAATTGACCATTGCCGGTCTTGTACGTCGGTTGCCACTATGCAAAGTGGAAGACAAAATGTCAATTGCAGCTTTTGTAATGTTCAATGATGTAGAGCTTACAAAGGTATGCGCCACAGAAATCCTGTCAAAAGCACCGGAGTTTGACATACTGTTCACAGCCGAAGCTAAAGGCATCCCTCTTGTTTACGAGATGGCACGGCAGTCCGGCAAGCCATATCTTGTGGCGCGCAAAGGCTCTAAACTGTACATGTCCGACCCCAAGGTCGTCGAGGTTCGCAGCATAACCACCAACCGTGACCAACAACTGGTCATGGATATCGATGAAATTAACCTCATGACAGGTAAAAAAGTACTTATCGCTGACGATGTAATCAGCACCGGCGGATCACTACTCGCTATGGAAAAAATAGTGGAGTTGGCAAAAGGCAACATCGTCTGTCGCGCGGCCGTGCTTGCGGAGGGCGTTGCCGCACAGCGTGACGACCTACTGTTTTTAAACGAGCTTCCTCTGTTTGAAAGCTAAAAAACCATGCGGCGACCGCTGACATTTTTCGGTTATACTGCCCTGTTTACTTTGTTGTTTGTCGTTACGACGGGGCAGAGAGTTTTAGTCGGCTTTTTTGCCGTTGTTTGTCTTGCAATATCAGCCGCATTATATTACAAAAAGCGCACCGCAATGCCTTTGACAACGCTTGTCATGGCGTGCGGTGCTGTATTTGCGCTCTTTTACATAACGATATTTGATGTGGTAATGCTCGGCGATTACAGCACTCAGCAACGTATCACCGGCGTCATCACCGATGTCAGCGGCACCGTCTACGGCGAAAGTGTCGCAACAGTGGAGGTCACCGAGGCGACCGATCTGCCCCCACGCGCCAAGCTGACTGTAGGCAGCTTTGGCGGTGGACAGATAGGCGATGTTATCACCTGTGACGTGCTTTTGACCGACAGTAGCGATGATCATAACTACTCAGACGGTGTGTTTTTTACCTCAACACTTAATTCCGACGTCACGGTACAGCGCTCAGGGGTGGGGATATCCTACCTGTTTTCAGGCGCAAGGCGTGCACTGACCGAAAGGTTAAGTCCATATTTGAGCGCAGAAGCACTCGGTGTTGCCGCCGCGATGGTGTACGGCGACAGAGAGGCGATGCCGTGGGACTTATACTTTGACTTTCGCCTTGCCGGACTGTCGCACATACTGGTTGTATCCGGTTTGCACCTGTCGATACTCAGCGATATGCTGCTGATTTTGTTAAAACACTTTTTTAAAAACCGATTTATCATCTACCCTGCCATAATATTGGTTGTAGTGCTTTACACGCTTCTTTGCGGCATGAAATTGTCTATAGTGCGCGCGGCATTTGTGGTTATTTTGCTGTGTCTGGCACAGCTTGTAGGTCGCAGGCAGGATGCGTACACCTCGCTGTCAGTTGCGGTTTTATGTTTGATAATATCCAACCCATATGTCAGCGTTGACCTTTCGCTTTTGCTGTCCTTTACTGCCACGTTCGGCATACTGTACGGCAACGAAACCTTTCCAATAGGCAAAAAGCTCAAAAAACTACATATAAGTGGGATTGTCGGGGCGGCACTGACAACGCTGTGTGCCACCGTAGCCACCATGCCTATTTTTGCCGCACTCGGGGGCGGATTTTCACTGCTTGCCATACCGGCAAATGTCGCTAGCTTTTTTCTCGCCACTCCGATAATCGCGCTTGTGCTCATAGGACTTTTGACAAGCGTTTTGCCGTTTGCCTCTCTGACAGCCACGGTGCTCACCGTCGCTGAATTCTTTATCGACTTGCTCATTGCCGTCGCGCGCTTTGTGGCGGATCTGCCGTGGCAGTTTGTTAACTTTTACGGTATGTTCCCGCTTGTGCTGTTGCTTGCGGCATTTGCCGGTGGATTTATAGTGCACCTTAAATTCCCCGGAAAAGCTGCTGTTGCGGCAGGGACGTTTATAGCGGTGTGCGGTATTGCCGTATACATTGTTGTAAATGTCGGCACGGTGCAAGTTGCTGTAATAGGTGATACTAAAAACCCTGTAATCGTCGTTACACAAGGCTTTGAAGCGGCAGTAATATATCGCGGTACCAAATCCAATAACCTTGCTGTCACCGATTATCTTCAGAACAGAAACATACGCAACATCGAACAGATAGTTGATATAACTCACTCAGATGACAGCTCCTTGACATTAACGGCAGAAGATGCTTACAGCTTTTACGATTCAGGTTACTATAATGACCGGCTGTATCTGCTGGACAAATATCCGCTACATCTCAGCCGTCAATCCGATGGCAACGCGGCAATACTATCGGTAGGTGGGTTTAACATAGCGACGGCAAGTGGTACCACCGACATATCACAGTTTGGTGAGCAGTCGCTTGTAGTTTCCGGCACATCGCAGCTGCACGGCATAGACACCGACATGCTATTCGCAAGAAAACACGATGCCTGCATTGATTGCAGCGCAAGTCATCTGTTGTCACCGGACGACAATCCGGTTTTCAGTATTAGACCGTATACATCAATTATGGTAAATACACTTTATTGAAACACCTCGGATCACATCATATCCAAAGGAGAAAAATGTTTAAGCTTATACCGAAAACAAAATACAAAAAGCTTATGTTGCTGACCTCGGAGGACTTATCGCTGCTACGTCAGGCGGAGCAGGAGGTTATATCGGTGCACAGCTGTGAGGAACTGTTGTTATTTGAGCAGGCGACGCTGGATATAAACGCGATTACCGACGCACTTAGTACAGTCGGTTTTGCAAGCTGTACGCGGCATGTTATTTTGCGGCTTTCCGACGTGGCGAAGTTAAATCCAGAGGACTTTGAACACCTGACGGAGTTGTTTTCGCTCGGTGGTGACGATTTTGTCAGTGTGTTTGCACATTTCGGTGACAGGTTTGCAAAGGACGGTAAGCAAGCTGTGCTCCTACGTGAATTTTTCGAGCAAAATGGGGCGCAGCAAAACCTCATTCCTCTTGTCGGTGAGAAGCTGGATAAGTTTATCACAGAGCTTGCACAGCAAAGCGGCTGTACAGTCGCTCCGGACGCCGTGCGTTTACTGGGAGAAAAGTTTTCAAAGGACGTGCTGCTGTTGGAGCTGGAAGTCAGCAAGTGCGCGGCACTGAGCGGATATGCTGACATTACCGTCCACCATGTAACCGACATAAGCAGTACCGTTTTAAGTGCCGATGTGTTTTCACTGCTCTCACTACTGCTGAACGGCAAAAATGGGGAATTTTTTAAACGACTTGACATTTTACTGCAAAACGGTGAAGAACCCATTGCAATATTGGCGGCGCTTACAGCATCCTTTATCGACATACACCGCGTATCGCTTGGCAAACGTGCCGGTAAGGGTTATACAGAGGTATTTAAAGATTTCGGCTACAAAGGTTCAAACTACCGCTTGAAAAAGGCGGACGAAATGACAAGGTTTGTCGGCGGCAAAAAGTTGTCGCTTATCATGAACACTCTGTATCAAGCGGACAGGCAACTAAAATCCTCCTCACTTGACAGAGGTTTGTTGCTGGAGCGGTACTGTTTTGCGTTGACGAAGATTATTGCAGAGTAAATATTGCTCTCTAAAAATAGTGAAAATCGTGGCGGCAATTTTGCCGCGTTTCGGGTCAAAGAACCGTTTTCAATACAGGGAGCATAAAAAAGAGCCCTTTCCTTGAACTACGGACAAAATTTTCCGTTAATCTTTTGTCCACGATTTAATTGGGGGAGCAATAGAATGGAAAAAATACACTTACAACAGGCGATAGTGACGGAGGGGCGTTACGACAGGGATTTGCTGTCGACACTGTTTGATACCGCCATCATCTGCACCCATGGTTTTACCATATTCAAAGATAAGGAGCAACAGGCACTTATAAAAAAACTGGCGCATGCACAGGGAATAATTGTCATAACCGACAGCGACCGTGCCGGTTTTAAAATACGCGGGTTTGTATCACAACTTGTCCGCCCGGAACAGGTTCGACATGCATACATACCGGAAATATCCGGCAAAGAAAAAAGAAAAACCACGCCGTCGTCCGAGATGTTAATCGGCGTCGAGGGCATGGAGCGTGATGTTATATTGTCAGCAATCAGTACCGTCGCAAATTCGGCAAGCGGCGAAAGGGCGGTGTTTGACACGGCACTGTTTTACAGTCTGGGGTTGTGCGGTGCACCCAACTCGGCACAGTTGCGCCGTGATTTGCAAAAACGTCTCGGCCTGCCCTCGCGCATGTCTCAGAGTGCTTTAAAAGCGTTGTTGCCCTCATTTATAACGCCGGAACAGCTGAAAGAAATTATTAAACATGTTTAAACAGCTTTGAATGTCGTGTAAAAAATATGGCCATAAGTGCGTGGGATACACATGCTACGTGCTGTACAGCCAACATTCCACGGTACAGTTATTTTCCCAAACGCAAAACCGAAACATGCTTTGTGCATTGATATTGATTCAGGCGCAGATTGACGATGTTTAACAGCCGGACTGTATAGGCTTGACTATGGTGTTAACAAAAGTGTTCAGCTGGTCGATTTTCCGATTTTCCGTGCTTACTCGTCATCAAAATTCACATTTCTTAAAGATGTGTATCATTTTTTCTGTGGAGTACAAAAACCATCCCAACCTTCGAATATCAACTCCGCAACACTGTCTAGCCAGCTGATTTACAAGTGTTGTATCCTACATACCATCGACCGAGAGGTTATGCAGCTAGGCTAATCTACAGCATCAGCCACTCCTGCTATCTGTAAGTGACAACATATACGGCTCGACTTCGCAACAGATCGTCCTGCCGCAAAAAGGGAAATCTGCGTCATTTTTAAAGCTCAAGGTGTGCGCCGAGAGCGCCGGCATACGCTGCCGATGATGGCGGTTTAACGACCTGTCACCGTACTTATCGTCGCCCAGTATCGGCAGTCCGACAGCGCTGAGTTGTGCGCGGATTTGGTGAGTGCGCCCGGTGAGCAGATGCACTTCAAGCAGCGACAACGCGTTGCTTTGTTGCAAAAGCTTATAACGCAAAACGCACTGCTTAGCACCGTCTCGTGGTTTGTCGAACACGGATACAACCGCGTTTTTCGCGTCCTTTTTGGCATAATGTATAAGTTCTGCGGCTGATGCCGGTCGACCCGAAACAACGGCAAGATACACCTTGCGATAGCCGCCGTCCGTCTGCCTGTTTAGAATATAGTCGTAAGCCGCGTCGCTTTGTGCAAACATTAACAGACCGCTTGTACCGGTATCCAGCCGATGGCACAGCCGCGCGTGGGGGTGTGCCGTGGTGACGCACTTTTCGGCAGTGACGTGGTGCTCGCCGTTTGAGGGCATACCGCGCGGTTTGTTGACGACAATTAGATGTTCGTCGTTGTAAACGGTGTTGAGTATGGGGGTTTCTACAGAAAAGTAAAGCGCAACTTCATCGCCTTTTTGCAAGGTGCAGGGCATTTTTGGGTGCACACCGTTCACCTTAATATTTTTTTGCTTTAGATGCCGTGCAAATCTACCGTAAGGCATAGAGAAACACACCTCGCAAACAAAGTTGTAAAGTGATATTTCGTTTTGCTTTACGGTAAAGTTTGGCATATCTGTCAAGCAACTCTGTTGATAACAGGGGTCAAACGAAGCGCAACAAAGGCTGCAACGGCGCTGAATACGATATCGCCCGGCACCGTCAATAAAAATCCGTTTAACAGTAGCGTGTAAACACCCATTGGCTCACCGAGGTAAAAATTACGCATGGCGTACAGATAGACAAGTCCGATGGCGTACACGCAGAAAAGACCCACAAGGCTTGCTAAAAAGTAGCGCCAAAACGAGGGTTTTGCGTTTTGCACAAGTGCACCGGTGGCAAAAGCACCGACGATAAAGCCGAGAACATAGCCGAAAGTCGGTACAAAAATGTATCCTATGCCGCCGCCGGAAGTGAATATCGGCAGACCGATGAGACCCAAAACGGTGTAGCAGATAAGTGTGAGTGCTCCGTATTTTTTGCCGAGCATGAGACCGGCAAGCGACACAAAAAATGTCTGCAATGTTACGGGAACAAACGAGATGGGGACTTTTATAAATGCACCCACGGCAATAAGCGCTGTGAACAACCCCATGAGGGTCAGATGTTTTATTGAAATCTTACTTTTAGTCATTTTAATTCTCCTTCAAATAGGTGCCCGACTTTAAGTAACAGTGTAGAGACGAGCAGAATTTTTTTAAAACAGAGGAGACACGTGCTATGCGCTGATCCTTTAGCGGTGCTTTGACAAAACCGAATAAACTTTGTTTATTCCGATTGACACAGGCGAGGATAAGCGGAAACGTGGGGTTAAGTGACTTTTATGCTTATTTCGCCGTAGGATATGGTTTCGGTGGAACCGTCCTCCAGTCTCACTATGAGGTTACAGTTGTCGTCGATGTCAAGTGCAGTGGCACTGCGTGTCGTGGTGGGGGTGTGTAGCGTAATGTCTTTGCCGACAACAAGGCTTTTTGCGCGGTAACTTTCAGCGACGTTTTTTGTGTCAAAATCAGTGTAAAGACTCCAAAATTTGTTTAACACCGTAGCAAGCAAACGGTTTTTAAGTTCCGGAACTATGACATCGGAAACAGCACCGGCAGTTTTTTCAATATCCTTTTCAAATCCACTTTTAGGGAGATAAACATTAATACCGATACCAAGTATAACATACTCTGCAAAACTGTTCTCGAGGCTGAAAGATGCCTGTGTCAGTATTCCGCAGACCTTTTTTCCACCAATAAAAATATCATTGACCCATTTGATTCCGGTTTTATTATCTGTCAGCTCCTCTATAGCCCGGCAAACCGCAACTGCCGCCATCGACGTTATAAACACCGCCTTGTCCGCCGCTAACTGCGGTTTTAACAGCAGGCTGAAATATATGCCGGTATCCACCGGGGAATGAAATGTCCTGCCAAGCCGCCCGCTTCCCTTTGTCTGCTGTTTTGCCGCAACGACAACCCCTTCGGGCAGGTGTACCAGTTGACGCAACTCGTCGTTTGTCGAGCCGACACTTTCGTGCAGGTAAAGTGTAAAGACATCACTTTGTAAATAACGCTGCACGCCTTCTTTGGAGAGCACATCGGTCGCATTGGCAAGGCGATATCCCTTGTTGGTGACCGCCTGAATGTCATGTCCGCCACGGCGCAGTGTATCAATATATTTCCACACCGCTGAGCGAGTGATGCCGAGTTTGCCTGCCAGTTCCTCGCCGGAAAGGAAGTCCGGTGCGGCATCGCTGAGCATTTGAAGCAGTTTTTCTTTAGACATTTTATCCTCCGACGTGTCTGATTATAGCATATGCAGGGCGTATTGTCAACTTGTAATTTTTTTTAGTTGACAATACTATTGGGATACTTTACGATGAAATGTTCATTTTGTGATAAGATAACAGTAGTTCTACAACAAAACCAAAAAGCAAAACGCAACATCTCACATTTTGCTTATGGATTTATAAAAGTGAATTACTTAAAGTTTTGCGTAGCAGTAACGAGAACAAAATAAAGTCACATCCATATATTGTGTTGCAGTTAATCTATCCACCCTGTAGTAATATACAAAAATTCATGTTATTATATTAATGGGCAGTTTATGCTGGTATTCAAGATAATGAATGCTTAAGCGTGTTCGCTGTATTTGTTTAAAAGAGGGCAATCGTATGTCAAAATTCAAAATTTACTTAACATCCGGATGTTTGCTTAGCATTATTGCTATTGCATTTATCCTTTACGCTGTGTTTAATCCACAGGCATCTTTCCCATGGAGCAATTATTTAACATATACCATTTATTTAATCTATGTGTTGTTATTGGTGTTAATTTGGAGGTTGGTGGTTAAACATAAGCCCAAATAGAAAAGAGCAAACCTCGAATACAACATCATAAGAACAAAAATATACAAAAATAAGTATTCATTATACCACAAAATAACCAACAGCGCCCTCAAAAAGTGGCATTATATTGATATCGGGTATGTTTTTATAAAGACCGCTGAGAGCACGCTCGCTGTGACCCATTTTGCCGTACACCCTACCACATTCGGAGGTGATACCCTCCACTGCACCAAAGCTGCCGTTGGGGTTGAAAGCGATATCCTGTGTTGGGTTGCCGTCAAGGTCGACATACTGTGTCGCAACCTGACCGCCACTTGCAAGGGCGTCGAACTGCGCCTGTGTGGCGCAAAAACGACCCTCGCCGTGGGAGATGGGCACGGTGTAAACCTCACCGACTTTGCATTTGGATAGCCATGGTGTGTTTATCTGGCTGACAACGGTACGCACCATGCCGGACTGGTGTCGTCCGATGATGTTGTGCGCAAGTGTCATGTCCTGCGGTGCGCGCTCGGTGATGCTGCCATGTGGCACAAGCCCCAACTTTATCAGCGCCTGAAAGCCGTTGCATATGCCCAGTGCCAATCCATCACGACGGTGCAACAGGTCATGTATGCCCTCACGTAGCGCCTCGTTGCGGAAAAATGAAGTTATAAATTTGCCGGAACCGTCCGGTTCGTCGCCCCCGGAAAAACCGCCCGGCAGTACAAGAACGTTTGCCGTAGCAAGCAGTTCTTTACATCTCTTTGCCGACTGCTCAACGTCGTCAGGGGTGAGGTTTTTAAGTACAAACACCTCGGCAACGCCGCCGGCACGCTCAATAGCCGCCGCGGTGTCCAGTTCACAGTTGGTGCCGGGGAATGTCGGTATTAAAAATTTCGGTTTGCCGGCAACGCTCACACGCGGCGGTGCGTAGTCCTTTTGCACCGGCTTTACCGCAACGGACGGCGCATCGTGACGCGCCTGTATCGGGTAAACGTGGCTGAGCACCTCGTTGTAAGCGGTAACATATTGCTCAAGTGCCTGTGTGTCACCGTTTACCGTCGCTACAAAGCTTGGCAGTGTGCGCCCGAGTTTAGTCGCACCTTCAACCACTGTTCCGCTTGCGACCTCCATTATAAATCGTCCCTCGCGCTCCTCAAAAAGCGCGGTGTCCGACGTTATGTCAAAACCGATGTTGTTGCCCATCGCCATCAGCGCAAGCGCGCGTGCAATGCCACCAAAGCCCGGTGTCTTGCAGGAGATTAAAGTGCCTTTGTCCGCAAGCGACTGAACAATCGCCATGTTTGTAAGCACATCTTCGGCGTTTGGCATACCGTTTTCGTCGTATGCCGGGCACAGTAGCAGTATGTCGCTGTCTGTGTTTTTAAATTCCGGCGACACAAGCGTTTTGCCGTCACATACCGACAGCGCAAAGGACACGAGTGTCGGCGGCACGTCAAGCTTTTCAAAACTGCCGCTCATGCTGTCCTTGCCGCCTATCGCCGCAACGCCATAATCCAGCTGCGCTTTGAGTGCTCCCAGCAGTGCCGCTGTCGGCTTGCCCCACCTTACGGGGTCAGCACCGGGTCGCTCAAAGTACTCCTGAAACGTCAGGTAACACTCGCTCGACCATGCACCTGCCGCCGCCAGCTTGCACAGCGAGGCGGTAACGGCATTGTAAGCGCCGACAAAGGGGTCGCACTCCGATCTGTATGGGTCAAAGCCGTAACTCATGACGGTGGCTGTGTCGCTGTCCGCCACCAGCGCCGCCATGACATCGGTGGGGGTGCTTTGGTGTTTGCCGCCGAAAGGCATCAGCGCGCTTTTAGCACCGATGGTACTGTCGAACATCTCGCAAAGTCCCTTTTTGCCGCAACCGTTAAGGTCGGTCAGGACGTTTTTAAGTCCGCTGAAAAAATCTTTTACCTTGGGCAGTTCTCTTTGCACCGCGTGTGCCACCTGTACCTTTATACTGCGTTTTGCGCCGTTTGTGTCAAGGAACTCCCTGTCGAGTTTCAGCACTGTCTGACCGTTATAGTTCATGACAAGCGTCGGTTCGGCGGTCACCGTCGCTATGACGGTCGCCTCGACATTTTCCAGCCTTGCAAGGTCGATGACCTCCTGCGCGTGCTCACTCTGTACGACGATAGCCATGCGCTCCTGCGACTCGCTTATCGCCGTCTCGGTCGCGGAAAGTCCCTCGTATTTGAGCGGTACCGCGCTGAGGTCGATGGTGAGCCCGTCGGCAAGTTCGCCGACAGCAACGGCAACACCGCCTGCGCCGAAATCGTTACATTTTTTAATGAGACATGTCACTTCGGGACGTGCAAAAAGTCGTTGCAGTTTGCGCTCCTCCGGTGCGTTGCCCTTTTGCACCTCTGCGCCACAGCTATCCAGTGACTGTAGGTTGTGCGACTTTGAAGAACCTGTGGCACCGCCACAACCGTCGCGCCCTGTCCTACCGCCGAGCAGGACGACGACATCACCGTCACTCGGTTGCTCACGACGCACTCTGCTCTGTGGCACTGCGCCGACAACCGCACCTATTTCCATGCGCTTTGCGGCATATCCGGGGTGGTAAATCTCGTCGACAAGGCCGGTTGCAAGTCCTATCTGGTTGCCGTAGGAGCTGTAACCGTGCGCGGCAAGCTCACAGATACGGCGCTGTGGCAGTTTGCCTTTCATGGTGTTTTCGACCGGCTGTGTCGGGTCGCCGGCGCCGGTCACACGCATAGCTTGATAGACATACGCGCGCCCCGAAAGCGGATCTCGAATAGCACCGCCGATGCAGGTCGCCGCACCGCCAAAAGGCTCTATCTCGGTGGGGTGGTTGTGTGTCTCATTTTTAAAAAGGATTAGGTAAGGCTCGCCGTCAATATCTGTTTTGACGGTGCAGGCGTTAATCTCATCCGACTCATCGATGAGCGGTAGTAGTCCGTCCTTTTTTAGCTTTTTCGCCGCTATTGTGCCCATGTCCATCAGCGTGCGCGGACGATCCGATCTGCCCAGTTCCTCGCGCAGTTGCTCGTACATAAGCAGTGCATCCGACACATGAGTGTCCTCGGTGGCAATGTCCGAAAGCTCGGTGTTAAAGGTTGTGTGACGACAGTGATCCGACCAGTAGGTGTCAATAACGCGCAGTTCCGTCAGCGTGGGGTCGCTGCCGCGCTCTTTAAAGTACTGCTTGCAAAACTCAACGTCCGCCTCGTCCATCGAAAGTCCGTATTGTTTGATAAATTCCGCGTCGCCTGTCGGTGCAAGGTCGCAAAAACCCTCAATAACAGGTGTTGCTTCGATATCATTTGCCGGCATGGCAAGAGTTGTCGGAATGTCAAGTGTCGCCTCACGGCTCTCGACAGGATTGATAAGGTGCGCTTTGAGACGCTCAACGTCACTGTCCGACAGTGTGCCATCGATATTATATATCTTTGCACTGCTCACCGTCGGACGTTTGCCACCCAGAACAAGCTGTATGCACTGCGAGGCGCTGTCGGCACGCTGGTCAAACTGCCCCGGTAAAAACTCCGCCGCGATAACAGTACCGCTAAAGACGGGAAGTTGCTCGCTTGTTATGTCGGTCACAGCATCGCTGAGCACGCTCTGCGATATACGCAAAAACTGCTCACGCGAAAGTCCCTCGACAAGGTAACGGTTAAGCACCCTTATACCGCTTGCGCCCTCGATACGCAAAAACTCCTTTATCTCACCGAGTAGGACGTCCTCTTGCTGTTTGTGTCCGTCTCGTTTTTCGGAATATAGACAATATACCACGCTTTTCTCCTTTTTGATACCTTTTTCACCGATAAGGGGGCAGACTAATGTTTTTTGTGTGCTCCACTAATTTGTTTTACCAATATCCGTGCGCTTGTAAACGCCGTCAAACTTTATAAGTTCCGATGCCTTGTATGCTTTTTCTCGCGCCTCATGCGCGCTGTTGCCGTGTGCCGAGACACCCAGCACCCTGCCACCCGATGTGAGCAGTTGTTCACTGCCATGTTTTGCACCGGCATAAAAAACCTGCACGTCCTGCATGTCCGAGGCGCCGTCGTCCGTTATGGGACAGCCGGTGGCGTATTTTCCGGGGTAACCGCCACTTGCGAGCACAACACAGCATACGTTGCCGTCTTTAAATTTGTAATTTCCGCGCGAGAGTTTGCCGTCCGTCACCGCCAAAAATGCATCGAATAGGTCAAAATCGAGCAGTGGCAGTACCACCTGTGTTTCAGGATCGCCGAAACGGCAGTTGTACTCAATGACTTTCGGACCTTTTGCCGTCAGCATAAGTCCGAAATAAAGGCAACCTTTAAATGTCCTGCCCTCATGTATCAAACCCTTGATTGTAGGTTCAAAAATTTCACGCATACAGCGCTGTGCAAGCTGTTCGGTATAGTGTGGGTTGGGCGCAATGGTACCCATGCCGCCGGTGTTGCCGCCGGTGTTGCCGTCACCGATGCGTTTGTAGTCCATCGCTGAGGGAAGCGGAACTATCGTCTTGCCGTCGGTCAGACACAGCACCGATATCTCGGGACCGGTTAAAAACTCCTCCACCACGACACGTGCACCGCTCTCACCGAATATGCGGTCGTTCATTATGCTGTTGATTGCCTGCGTTGCCTCCTGCTCATCTTTAGCGATGATAACACCCTTGCCAAGGGCAAGCCCGTCCGCTTTTATAACGGTCGGGTATGTGCCGGTTTTTCTGATATCATCTATCGCATCCTGTGCACTTTCAAACACGCGAAAGCGTGCAGTCGGTATGTTGTGGCGTTCCATAAACGCTTTGGAAAATGCCTTGCTGCCCTCCACAATGGCGGCGGCGGCAGAGGGTCCGAAACAGCGCACACCTTTTTGTTGCAACCTGTCCACAGCGCCCATGACAAGCGGATCGTCCGGCGCGACGATGGCATATTCCACACCGTTTTGTACTGCAAAATCCACAATGCCGTCGATGTCGGTTGTGCTGATATCGACATTCTCGCCGTGCATGGCTGTGCCGGCATTACCCGGCAGGCAGTACAGCTTTTTTACCTTGCTGTTTTTTTTGATGTAATAGGCTATTGCGGCCTCTCTGCCACCGCCGCCCACGAGCATAACAGTCATAATATCCCCTTAGAAACCTTTTATGTCAACCTCTAAATATTTTGGAAACGATTTCAAGTAGCAGAATTTTTTGTCAGATTGTCAAAAAACTGATAGCATATTTGTGTTTTATGATTTTTTTGAAGCACATGACGAAAAATAAGAACCGGAAATTGTCAACAAATGTTTTAAGGTCCTTTATATTAGTGATGGAAAAGTCTTATACCGCACATCGCCATGGCGATGCCCAGAGTGTCGGCGGTTGCGATAACCTCATCGTCACGCACCGAACCGCCCGCCTGTATGATGTAGCTGACACCGCTTGCCGCCGCGCGTCGCACGTTATCGCCAAACGGGAAAAACGCATCGCTGGCAAGTGACACACCCTTTAGGTTGTCAAGATAGTCGCGGCATTCCTTTGAGCTGAGCATCTCAGGCTTTTCTGCAAAAACATTTTCCCAGTCGTTTAACAAGTCATCTTCGCGGCGATTGACAAAGTGGTCAACTGCGTTGTCACGCACCGCGCGCGGAACATTCGGTAAAAATTGCAGTCCGAGCGTTTTGGGGTGACGGCGCAGGAAAAACAGGTCGGACTTTTCGCCGGCAAGTCGTGTGCAATGTATGCGCGACTGTTGACCGGCACCGACACCTGTTGTCTGACCGCCGTAAGCGTAACAAACCGAGTTGGACTGTGTATATTTCAGCGTTATCATGGCGATAAGCAGGTCGTTTTTGGCGCTTTGCGGAATGTCCTTTTGTGCGGTAACGACGTTGCTGAGTATCTCCTCGGTGAGCTGAATTTCGTTGCGTCCCTGCTTAAATGTCACACCGAAAACATCCCTTTCCTCGACTGGGGCAGGCTTGTAGTTCGGGTCTATCTCGATGACGTTATAAGAGCCGTTGCGCTTGGTTTTAAGTATTTCAAGTGCCTCATCTGTGTAGGATGGGGCGATAACGCCGTCCGAGACCTCTTGCTTTAAAAGCAGAGCAGTGGACTTGTCGCATGTGTCGGACAGCGCGACAAAGTCACCGAAAGAACAAAGCCTGTCCGTTCCGCGCGCACGCGCATATGCGGCGGCTTGCTGAGTTTCCTCGTAGTTTTCGCCGACAAAAAACATCTGTTTTTCAATGTCGGACAGCGGCAGACCTATCGCCGCACCTGCCGGACTTACATGCTTAAAGCTGGCGGCGGCGGCTATACCGGTGGCGGCTTTAAGCTCACACACCAACTGCCACGCGTTGAGCGCATCCAGCAGATTTATGTACCCCGGATTGCCACACAGCGCCTTAAAAGGAAGTTCGCCCTCCTTCATAAAAACACTTGACGGCTTTTGGTTGGGGTTGCAACCGTATTTTAATATCAATTCCTGTGCCATTATTCCCCCTGTGTGTGTCGGTTGATAATTACATGTTCGCTCTCACCGGTCAGGACATCAAACGTCGTGAGGGCAAGCGCAACGCGGTTTTGCTCATCAAGGCTTTCCCATAACTTTTGAGCGGTTATGTCGTCAAAGCACACCTCTATCGGTTCTCCGACAAACGGCAGGAGTCTGCCATCCTCCTCGCCGCGGTAGGTATGTATTAGGTGACCTTTGCCGGCGGTTGAGGGGTACTCAAAGAAACAGCGCACATCCCCGGGCTGTTTTGTGCCGTCCTCATCGGCCCTGCATATGCCAAGAGAATAGCCAAGCCCGTCGGAGGTCTTGATCATAGCGGCAATGCGCGGCGTGAAGTTTGGGAAATCCGGCTCATAACGGCGCTTTTTCATGCCCTCATCAAAACTGCCACCGGCGAGCACCGTGTCATACAGCGTGTCGGTCTGGTCCCCGTTGGACACAAGAAACTTGTTGCCTAAACGGCAGGTGCAGTTGTAAATTATCAGCGATGGATCCTCCATTTTAGAGGGGTCGAACGCTTCGGTATACAGCCTGTCACCATCCAATAAAAACACCCTGTTGCGGCTGTTTTCACTGCGCCCCATAATAAAGTAGGCGCTAAACACCTTTTTTCCGTCATCGGACATGCCGACGAGTATTCCGCGCCCCGGATAGTTGCGCTCTTTTAAGTAATCATATACGCTTTGCATCTTTTTCCTCCGATATTTCACAGCAGATGAGCTGTGCCGCCTTGGGTAGCAACACCCACTCTGCCTGTTTCATAATGCGCAATTGTAACTTTTTTGGGGTGTCGCCTGTGCGGACGCTCACCGCCTTTTGCATGATGATTTTGCCACCGTCGGGGGTGGCATTGACAAAGTGCACGGTCGCACCGCTCACCTTAACTCCTTTTTTAAGTGCTGCCTCATGCACCCTTAAACCGTAGTAACCCTTACCGCAAAAGGAGGGTATAAGCGACGGATGGACGTTTATAATCCTGTTGCGGTAGTGTTTTATAAAGGAAGCTTTAAGTATCGACAAAAACCCTGCAAGCACGATAAATTCAATGGAGTACTGCCTTAACACTTCGAGCATTCGCTGTTCAAAATCGGGTGCCTTACGGTCGAGCGTCACCGCGACGATACCCGCCTGCTCCGCTATAGTTGCGGCATAAGCGCCCGGTCTGTCGCACAGCACAAGGCATATGTCACAGCTCGGCATGTCGCCAGCGTCGCGTGCCTTTATAAGTGCGGCAAGGTTTGTACCGCCACCGGAACACAGCACCGCTGTCTTGACACTCATCGGAGCACCGCCTTACCGCTACCTTTTGTGACTTCGCCTATTATGTAGGCGCGTTCGCGTTTTGACTTCAGTATATCCAGCGTCCTTGACGCGTCGGCTTTGGATACGGCGATAACCATGCCGACACCCATGTTGAATATGCCGTAAAGTTCCTCGTAATCTATACCGCCGCATTTTGCAATTTCACCGAAAATCGGTGGGGTTTTCACCGCACTTTTATCGATGACAGCGTCTTTAGTTTTCGGCAGAATACGCGGTATGTTTTCGTGAAAACCGCCACCGGTTATGTGGCTGATGCCGTGTATGTCGACACCCTCGTCAAACAGGGCGCTCACCGCTTTGACATAGATTTTTGTCGGTGTTAAAAGCACCTCGCCGAGTGATTTTTTGTAACCTTTTACAGGGCGCGACAGGTCGGTGTTTTCAACATCAAACACCTTGCGCGCCAGTGAAAAACCGTTGGAGTGTAGACCTGAGGACGGCAGTGCAATGAGCACATCACCCTTTTTTATACTTTTGGAGGACAGCATTTTGTCTTTGTCAACAATGCCGACCGCAAAACCTGCCACATCGTACTCGCCCTCTTCGTAAAATCCGGGCATCTCGGCAGTTTCGCCACCCATAAGTGCGGCACCTGCCTCGCGACACCCTTTGGATATGCCCTTGACAATCTGCTCCGCCTGCTCGGGTTTGAGCGAGGCAACGGCGATATAGTCAAGGAAAAACAGCGGTCGTGCACCGCAACAGAGTATATCGTTGACACACATCGCAACGCAGTCAATGCCAACTGTGTCGTGTTTATCAAGCAAAAATGCAAGCTTTAACTTTGTGCCCACACCGTCGGTGCCGGACACGAGAACCGGCTGTTTCATGCCGGTGAGGTTGGGTGCAAACAGACCACCGAAACCTCCAAGTCCCGACAGCACACCGTCAGTTTTGGTGCTTGCCACATGTTTTTTCATAAGCTCGACAGCTCGATAACCTGCCTCTACGTTGACACCTGCGGATGCATAACTCTCTCTCACGCCTTTTCCTCCTTGCCTTTATCCCTTTCGCTCAGTCGTACAAGATGCTTTGGTTTTCGGTCGGTATTCGGTGTCTCACATGGATAGTTGCCGGTAAAGCAGGCATCACACACGCTGTAGCGCAGACCCTCGGCTATATCGTGCACCGATTTAGGTGCTAAAAAGTCCAGTGTGTCAACACCAATTATCTCTGCCATCTCATCAGTGGTGTGGCGCACGGCAATAAGCTTGTCCGGTGAGTCAATGTCAGTACCGTAGTAGCACGGATAGAGGAACTTGGGTGCAGAGGAGCGCATGTGGACCTCTTTAGCACCACAATCGCGCAACAGTTTGACAATGTGGGCACAAGTTGTACCGCGCACGATGGAATCGTCCACCATGATGACGCGCTTGCCCGCTACAACCGACGGCACGGCATTAAGCTTGATGCGTACGCTGTTTTCACGCTGATGCTGTTGCGGTTTTATAAATGTTCTGCCGATGTATTTGTTTTTTATAAGACCGATGCCATAAGGTATCCCCGAACCCTCGGCATAGCCTATGGCGGCATCAAGTCCTGAGTCCGGCACACCTATAACGACATCCGCCTCGACCGGGTGTTGCTTTGCAAGCAGTTCGCCTGCTTTACGGCGCGCCATATGCACGCTGACACCGTCAACGACGGAATCGGGGCGCGCAAAGTATATATACTCAAAAACACATGTGGAGGTTTTGTCGTCGGGTGGACATCCGCTGTCGTCGGAACGCAATCCGTTTTTATCGGCGATGACAATCTCGCCGGGTCGGACATCACGCACAAACTCCGCGCCTATAGTGTCAAGAGCGCACGTCTCGGATGCAAACACGTAACTGCCGCCTATTCTGCCGATGGACAATGGGTGAAAACCCTGCTTGTCCCTTGCGGCAATAAGCTTTGTTGAGGTCATGATAAGGGTGGAAAAAGCGCCCTTTAACTGCCCCATCGTCCTCGCGACCGCCTGTTCGACAGAACCGCTTTGAAGTCGGTGTTTTGTTATAAGGTGAGCCAGTATCTCAGCGTCAGAAAACCCGGCGAAAATAGCGCCTCCGTTCTCCAGTTCTTCGCGCAATTCCAGCGCGTTGGTTAGCACGCCATTGTTTGCAATAGCCATACTTCCACACACGTGGTTGACCGTGACCGGCTGACATTCCAGTTGTGGGTTGTGGGTGTGCACACCGTAGCGCACATGCCCGATTGCTATGCGACCGTTTTGCAGTGTTGCCAGCGTGTCCTTGTCAAACACATCGTTGACAAGGCCGCTCTCACGGTGACAGCGTATAAGACCGTCCTCGTTGACGGCTATACCGCAACTTTCTTGACCTCTGTGCTGTAGTGCAAACAGCGCATAATATGCACACATGGCAACATCACAGTCGTTGTCATAGTCGTAAATGCCGAAAACGCCACATTCTTCTCCGAGTTTTCTCATGTAAAGTGTTCCTTTTTAGATTTATGATCCTTTAACTTATAAAAAGCTACTGCGCCTTTCAACAAGCCGTATCGCGATGTATGACACACAAAGTGTGCCATACAATAGGTTACAAAGTAGTTTTATGCATATATGTGCAAAGAAATCAGACAAAGCTCAAAGTTAAAAACATATTGATTCTAACTTAAAGCTATTTTACAGCTCTTTCAGTTTTTCGGCAAGTGCCGCATCTGCAACCTTGATCTTTTCGGCATTGTCACTGCGCATCTTTGCGAGTTTTGCCGCGACCTGAGGTTCTGTCACCGCTATAATCTGCGCCGCAAGCAGTCCTGCATTGTGCGCACCGTCGACAGCAACCGTCGCAACCGGCATACCGGGTGGCATCTGCACCGTCGACAGCAGTGCATCAAGACCGCCAAGACCGCCCGAGGTCACGGGTATACCGATAACGGGCAACGTCGTGTTAGCCGCCACTGCACCTGCAAGGTGTGCCGCTTTGCCTGCCGCCGCTATGACCGCCGCAAAGTCGTTGTCGCGCGCAGCTTTGGAAAAGGCTGTGGCCTCTTCAGGCGTTCTATGCGCCGACATGACATGCATTTCAAACTCAATATCCAGTTTTTTAAGTACGGCCGCCGCCGCCTTTACAATAGGAAAATCGCTGTCACTCCCCATTAAAATTGCAACTTTTTTCATAATTGCACCTACCTTTCACGCTTCATTTTTATAAAGTAAGAATACAGCGTTGATGTAAAAGTGTCCTGTATATTCTCCCCGCCTTTTTTTGGCAGATTATACGAAGAAACCTGTCAACTCCATTATCCAAACCTTATTTTAACATATTTCTACACCGTTTTTCAATACAATTTACAGTTTTAGTTCCATTGAGGCAAATATCTGTGTTGTGACGTTATTTGCCTTTGCTTCGACAATTAAAAACCGCATATTGACTGTCGAGTAATTTTGTCTGTAGTTCAAAAAAACTTTTTAATGATTTAGTATTTAAAACGGGTTCTGCGACAGTCAACAAAAATGACTGATGACACATTATTGCAAGGTAAAAATTTTGCCTATCAGGACACCGAAATATAAGCCGACAAAACATTTTGGCTTTCAGTTTGACTGACTTTAGCGCAGTAACACCGCAAAAGCATCGTCAAAAATGCACTGCACTTTGTGAACGGAGCAATTATTTAAGCCCTATGGTTTTATACAGTCTGTCTCGCACCGGCTCGCACACCTCTGTCGCTCGGCGTGCACCGTCAGCAAGTATGTTCTCTAAAGTCGCAGGATCATCCATAAGTCGCTTGTATTCCGCCTGTATAGAGTGCAAGGCATCGCATACCACCTCGCCGACGGCAACTTTAAATGTGCCGTAACCCTGTCCGTCAAACTCTCGCTCTATATCCTCAAAACTCTTGCCGGTGACGGCACTGTAAATAGTCATGAGGTTGGCGACACCGGCCCCGTCTTCACGAAGTGTCACACTGCCGCTGGAGTCGGTGACAGCGCGCTTAAATTTGCGCATTATCGTGTCTTTGTCGTCGG
>CAYJFU010000024.1:0-8129 GCA_964369445.1 uncultured Oscillospiraceae bacterium
ATTTATGAAATTCCGGTACTTTTGGGCCTATTTTATGGAATGAGACGGAGCGAAGCAATTGGCATGAGGTGGAGTGCAATCAACTGGGAAAACAACACCTTAACAATAAATCACACCGTCACCACAGCAACTGTAGATAGCAAGCGTGAGTTGATTTTCAGCGACACCACAAAAACCAAAAGCAGTAGACGCACATTACCGCTAATGCCTTTTGTTCGGGACAAGCTATTAGAGTTAAAGGAAAAGCAAGAGGCAAATAAAATTTTGTGCGGTAACAGTTATAATCGTAAATATGTTGATTATATATGTGTTAATACGGTTGGCGACATTATAAATCCGGACTATATTACACAAACTTTTAAAGATTTTTTAATAAAAAACAATTTACGGCCGGTCCGCTATCATGATTTGCGACACAGTTGTGCATCTGCAATGTTATCTGTCGATGTGTCAATGAAGCAGATTCAAGAATGGCTTGGGCACTCCGATTATGGGACAACGGCCAATATCTACGCACATTTGCAAGCCGACAGCAAAGTATCATCAGCACAAGCGCTTGAGTCCCTTTTAAATGTTTAGAAAAGCATAAAAAAGCCTGTAAACACAATGGTTTACAGGCTTTGGCGGAGAAGGTGGGATTCGAACCCACGGACCGGAATTACCCGATCAAACGATTTCGAGTCGTTCTCGTTATGACCACTTCGATACTTCTCCAGGTTATATATTCCACGAAAGTCCATCAGAAAAATGTGGGAACTTTGCGTGGGAATTTGGTAATAATTAAATTGTAATATACAAAAAACGGCTTGATATCAACGTTTATTATGGGTGGTTGCTGAGTCTGCAGATGAATTTCGAGTCAAGCTCGTTATGACCACTTCGATACTTCTCCAAAAGGCAACAGTTAATATTTGCCACCCATCCATTTGCAAACATTTAACTGCCTGTAGATTATATCATATCTCACAATTGTTGTCAAACTACAATAACCCCACAGCCACCAAAAATTTTGCCTAACACAGATAAAAATATAATTCAATCATCTTATCTCAACCAGCCACTAATCCGGTTAAACTAACAACCAACGTATCCGTGCATTTTAAATTTTGCCTTTTTGCGCCTGTGTCAGTCGTTATTCGTATAGCATGTGCTAGGTTTTTCGCTATCAAAATCAGTTTCCCGATAGATTGTATTACACATGAACTTTTTGTGCAGGCAGCAACTATTCTCGCAAGGGCGCCGGGTACTAATTCCATGCCCCAACTTAAGCTGACGAGTGTTTTCTCGTTTACACTCCCCCGCTGTCGGCGAGGGAGTGTAAACAGAATATTGCCTTAAATTGTTGATTTTGGAAACTAATTACACTTTACCGATGATAAAATCTCCTTTGCGTGCTCGGTGTCCTCGGCGCTTGTGATAATAAATACGCCTTTGTAGCCGAACTTTTTAACAAAACGCTTAATGTTTTGCGGGCCTACCAGCGCGTAGATACTCTTGCCTGCGTTAAGTGCTTTTTCGTAGATGAAATCCCACTCCTCATCGCCGCCGTCCTTGTTTCCGGCTCCGGGTGTCCACTGCAATGCGCTGAGCTTTGGCATTGTCAGCACCGAGTCGAGATGCTTTATCGCATCGGGACCATCAAGATGATAAACGCAGTTGTCAAGATACTCCGTCTGCTCTTTTAACAGAGGCAGTACAAAATCATCAAACATATCCTTTCCTATCATTGCAGACATGTCGCACTGAAGCTTTGCAATCTTGCCTTTACCGAATATTCCGAATGGACCATAGTTGACATAGCCGTCAGGCTCTTTTACGATGTCGTAATGAGCGTTGTAGGTGGTGTACCAGTGCTGTTGTGTCTGGCGTGCAAGCTCTTTTATCTCGTCTTCGTAGTCCATCATGTGGAACAGCAGATCCTGCGTTGCAAACAGCGATGCCAGTACGTCATAGTGCTCGCACAGGTCGGGTATACCGATACGGTATGCGTCACCTGCGTGCTCTTTTATGCGACGTGTCATGTCGAGGCTCCAGCGGTACCATTCGTTGTTGGGGTCAAGCTTTAATGTGATATCCTCCGGCTCGTCGTAGATGTGATCACACCAGATGGTTTCCTTTTGGAACTCCGGTTTACCGCCCAAAAATACCGCGTGACTGGTGACACCCAGACTTGCAAACAGGCGCGGATACGTCTCTGCCAAAAATGTCGTGTTGGCATAAATGCCCTCGTTGCGCTGTGTGAGCTCCTCAAATTTTGTCCAATAGTTCGTGTAGTCCGCTCTATCCTCCGTAGCCGCACTGTGCGAACCGGTGCCCGAGGATGATTCCACCCATCTGTCGCCACCGGTAGCCCCCATACCCTTTACCTTGGGCGCTTTGATATTTATAAGCGGGCGGTGTTCGTTTTTTTGTTGCCACCATAAGTCAAATTGGTTTTTAATTCTTTCCCATTCTATGCCGTAAATGTTATCCATTTTCACACCTCTTTGTCATTAAAAATCATGTGGATTTTAAAAGCAACCCTTTGGCCATCAACATACTTACCTGCGCATCTTTTAACATAACCTTAAAAAAGATTATAACAGTCGGACGCACTCTATAAAATTGCCTGAAACAGACCGGTTTTTTGATAAGTGTCACTCGGTGTTTGGCTCACCGAGTGACACTTATCAACGAATTATTAGTATGTCAAAACTTCAATGTCAAGCATGTTTCCAAGCTCGATAAGTTCCTGTTTAACATCGCCGTAAACCACTACAAAGTGCGGCTCCCAGCCGTCAGTAACGGACTTGTACAACACTTCCTTTGCGGCGGTCTCGGTCTTAACAACCAGTGAACATCCGCTGAACTGCTTGGGCTTGTCCATTACGCTACATGGTGATACAAAGAAGCGGAACTTGCCATGTGCATCCTTGCCGATACGGAATATTGTTGCCTTGTCGGTTGCCTCACAGCCAAACTCGAGTGTCGGGCCTATCTTGCGGTTGCAGTGTACGCCGACCTGTGCGCCGGTGTCCTTGCGTGCAAGCGTTGTCGAGGCGGTACCGCAGTGCCAGAATGTTAAGCTACCCTCTTTTTCGTCCATCGACACCGGATCGCCGAAGAATACAGCTTTATCCGTCATCTTTGCACCGATAAACATCGACAGCGCGCCGTAGGTATCACTCTCACAGGAGGCGACAACGCCCATGTCGTTGAGCATACCGAGCACGGTGCAAACCGGTGTACCGAAATCGGTGAAAAAGTCCGGCCAGCAGCGCGAAGATACAGCGCCGATGCCCTCTTCGGTCACATAATCCTTGTAGGCCTTAAACAGCTTGGTAAAGTCCTCAAGGTTTTGCGCCGGTGTGTCGCTCAGACCGCATGTCGAGGCGAGGGCGATGTCAAGCTCTGCTTTGCAGTCATCTTTGCTGTAGCCTTTTGCGCGGTTGATAAGCTCACGCGCCTCTAACGACAGCAGTGTCACGCCGAAGTGTTTCATTATGTCGGCGTCCATTGCACGTCCAAAGCCGAAGCCCTGCGGTGTGTGACCGATGCTTGCAAGTTTTAAACTGCGCATTTCCTTTTTGATTTTTGCGGCGGTTATGACGCTTTTTACGTAACCTTTAACCTCGTCCTCGGTCGGTGCACCGAATATGTACGGGAATGTGGTGCTTTCACTGCGGAACTCGCGTATGGCATTTGCGGCCGAGTACGCACCTGTCAGGCTGTTAAGGCGCAAGCGTCCACCGTCGATAACCGGCTCGCGAAGTGTCCACAGCAGTACGGGGCAAGTGAAGCGTTTAAGCACTTCACTTGCGTATGCCGCATTTGCAAATGTGTTGTTTTGCAACACGATGAGGTCGGGATTAATTGTCTCTAAAAATGCGGTTAAGTCCGGCAGGCTTAAAAGCATTTTGTCGGGGAAAACGCAGTCGGCGCTGATATCTTTGAGCATTGCTATGCTGTTATCAAACTCAACTTGAGCGCTCTCCAGATGAAAGGTGGGTACACCTATCGGAATATATGCTACCTGAAATTTACTCATTTTTTCTCTCCGTTAATTAAACCATAAAACCGCGGATAACCTTTACAAGGTCGTCGTAACCGCCAAGGAAGGTTGCAATGGTGCTTTTAAATCCGCCGTAATTTACAAACTCCTCGGGTTTCATGCCGTCCTCTTTAAAGGACTTTTGGAACTCTTCGAACTTTAACAGCTCGGTCATGTATTCTTCAGCAACCGGTATAGCCATTCTGTCCTCAACCGGCATGGTGCAACCGTCGTTGAGCACCTTGTGCCAGCTGTAGTTGATAGTCTGGCAAAGATCGCCACCCACAAGCTCCGACCAGTGGTAAACGTTTCTGTTGGCAGCGCTCAAAAGACGTGTTGTGTAGCCGCGCTCGTTGTAGATGCGGTATGCCTCTTTAATGACGGCAACACCTGCCCACTCCAGCATTTCCGGCTTTACGCCAAGACCTTTTTGTGCACAGGATGCTTTCATCCAGTCGTCGGTACGACCTATCATCAGTGTGCAAACTGGTGCCATTTTGCTGCAATCAAGACCTTCGGCTTTTCTGCGCTTTAAGCCACGCTCCACCGCCTCGGCAACGGCTACTGCCTGTGCAACGGTAAAGGAAACGGTAGCGTTGATGGAAACACCACGGTATGTAACCTCTTCCATCGCCTCGATGCCTGCTTTGGAAGCCGGCATTTTAACCTGCATATTTTCGCCCAGCTCGTTGAGAATCATAGCCTGCTCGACCATCTTTTCACAGCTTCTGTAGTACTTTGCGTTTGTCTGTATCGACAAGCGGCCTTTTTTGCCGTCAAATTTGTTATAAACATCCATCAATATTTTACTGCGCTCACGGCCTACTTCGTACAAAAGCATCCATGTTATTTCGTCCTCTGTTGCTGTCGGGTTTTGAGCAACAAGCTCACGGATTTTCGGCTCCCAGTAGGACAGCTCGCTTTTAACGACAGCGCCCACGATGATGGGGTTGCTTGTAGCGCCGGTTATGCCGCGCTCTACGCCGTATTTCAGCTCCTCTTCGCCGCAGGAGTCCATCCAGATATCTGTGTTCGGAAAACGCACTGCTGTCTCGTGCAGTACACCTTTATACTCGCTCATGTTTTACACCTCTTATAATCATTTAATTTGAAAACCGCCACTGCGTTTTTCAGTAAATCGTGCCACGTTTCAGGACACACAAAGTGTGTCATTTCATATAACCCATAATATAGTCATTCAACTTGAAAAACGACTATAATTTTGTGTGATGCGCCAAAGAGCGGACGGTTAAGCCCGCCTCCATAGTGCATCTGTTTTATTAACCGGTCGTTTCAAAATCCGCACAGCGTCGACGTCAGTAGACTTTCATTTAACAACTCCAATGCCCTCGGAATTTGTTGTATATTCTGATGGACACTGACAGGGTCATGCGATGTATTGATAATCGCACTGCATGGTTTTCGAAGTAAAATAATAGCTTACTATTCTTTAGCTGTGCCGTCCCAAGCATCACGGAAAACGCCGAGGCCGTAGCCGGTGAACGGATGCTCAAAGCTATCCTGGTAAACCTGTAAACCACAAGTTACGATATCGGCACCTGCCTGTGCGTACTCAGCAATCTGCTTGCCGTTACGTACAGCGGCAACGATGATTTCTGTCTCGTAACCGAAGTTGTTGTAGATGTCGATGATGTCGAAGATGTAAGCGCCGCTGTCGCCGCTGTTCTCTTTCCAACCGACAAACGGGGATACAAACTTTGCGCCGAGTTTTGCAACCGGCAGAGCCTGCGAAGCACTGAACACGAGTGTTACGTTAGTGCGTATGCCTGCCTCTTCCAGTTTTTTGGCGGCGATAAGACCTTGCTCACAGCAAGGGATTTTGATGACGTAGTTCTGGCTGTAAGATGCAACCTCTTTACCGGCGGCAACCATATCTTCCCACTTGTCGAGGTGGGGGTTGATCTCAAAGGAAATGGGGAAATCCTTGCCCTCAAGACCCTTTTCTTTAAGCCATGCGGCGATATCTTTAACGCACTGCATAAAGGGTTTGCCGGACAGTTTGATGTGACGGGGGTTGGTTGTAACACCGTCGATGCAGTAGTTGTCATAAGCGAAGCTTATCTCGTCGAGTTTTGCGCTGTCAAGAAAATATTTCATGTTAATCTCCTTATTAATTTGTCACTTTAAAGGTGACACTTTTACTTGTTTGTTTAAACAATCATATGTTTTATTAAATTAATCAATAAAATTAATTTGGAAATGGCGAGTTCTCTTTTTATTGACGGATAACGGTGAGAGCAAATTTTGTTTTGCAGTGAGAACACCTTGTGTATTCCAAGTGAGAAAAAAGCTGCAAGGCGTAATTTAGCCGCCGGCATGACGTCAATAAAACTTAAGAGTGTTATAATGCAAAGGGGACTTTGGTGGAGGGATAGGAAAGCTACCCGCCACCAAAAAGCCGAAAGCTTATTCGTACTGAGCGGCTTCTAACTTTTTAACCTCGACATCGGCATTTTTTAGGAACTCTTTGCGCCAATCTTCAAGATTATCGGTGAAGTTGGTGGTCAAGAATTTTTCTGCCATTGCAACGGCCATTTCCGGACCTGCAATCCAACCGCCAAGTGTCATGATGTTTGCACAGTTGATGGCGCGGCATTTTTCAGCAGTGTAGACGCTCTCACAAGCAACGGCGTAAACGCCTTTGTATTTGTTGGCTACAACAGCCATGCCTGCGCCTGTACCGCAGATGAGTATGCCCTTTTCAAACTTGCCGTCCTGTATTGCCTTTGCGGCGATGGGTGCAACCTTGAAATATGGCATAGGCTCGTCCATATTCTGTGTGCCGCAGTCGGTCACTTCGTAACCTTGTTCGATAAGATACGCTTTGATTGCCTCTTTGCAAGGAAAGCCGGATTTGTCCGAGCCAATGATGATGCTTTTCATTTTTCTAATCCCCTTTTTAATTTTTGCGTTGTTATTGCGTCCCCATTAAATCGTGGACAAAAGATTGACGAGTGATTTTGTCTGTAGCTCAAAGAAAAGGTTCTTTTTAATGCTTTGTGCAGCAAAAATAGTTCTTTGACACATAAATGCGGCAAAATTACCGCCAAGGTAGTCGTTAGTTTTGTTGGGGTGCAATAAGTTAAACTTTTTCTTTCCGACCTTTCCTACTCCCCTGCAAAGGGGAGGAAAGACCGGGATTACATTAAGTTGATAAAGCCTTACTTTTTCATTGATATTGCTTTTTTTGCAGCCGCAACAATGTCTTTGCAGGTCAAGCCGTATTTCTCTTTGAGGAAGTCGGTGGAGCCAACCTCGCCAAAGTGATCCTTGACACCTACGCGCACAAGTGGTGTCGGCATGTTTTCGCACAGGCACTCTGCCGCGGCGCTACCCAGACCGTTAAGATAGTTGTGGTTTTCTGCTGTGACAACAGCACCTGTCTTTGCGGCGCTTTTGAGCAAAAGCTCCTCATCAAACGGTTTGATGGTGTGTATGTTGATAATCTCAGCTTCGATACCCTCTTTTTTGAGTTCCTCTGCTGCCATAACTGCCTCAGCTGTCATAATGCCGCTTGCAAGCACCGTTACGTCCTTGCCCTCTTTCATCACGATGCCTTTGCCCAGCTCGAACTCACAGCCGTCATCAAACAGCTTAACAGCCGCGCGACGGAGCAAGCGAATGTAGACAGGGCCTTCATGTGCTAAAATTTTGGGGAAAGCCGCGTGCAACTGTGCTGAGTCGGTAGGCTCAACGATGGTCATTCCGGGAATGTTACGCATGATAGCAACATCTTCCATGCTCATATGTGTGCCACCGTTAAGCTCGGCGGTAACACCGGGATCACTGCCCATTATTTTGACATTCTTTACACCGGCGTATGCAACGGACAGTGTTACCTGATCCGCAACGCGACGTGTCGAGAACGGTGTGAATGTGTGTGTAAAGGGGACTTTGCCCATTACCGCCATACCGGCGGCAGTGCCTATCATGCTTGCCTCGGCGACACCACAGTTGATGGAGCGCTCGGGGAACTCGGCTGCAAACCTGAGTGTACCGGCGGCACGCATAAGGTCAGCTTCAACAATAACGATTCTCTCGTCTTTTTTTGCGGCTTCTATAAGCTCGTCGACGTAGT
>CAYJFU010000024.1:8139-25431 GCA_964369445.1 uncultured Oscillospiraceae bacterium
TTCTCTAAGCCATCTTGTCTCAAGTTCCATTATATTCCCTCCTCTTCCAGCATCTCTACAGCCTTTTTCCACATATCTTCCGTTATCGGCATGTTGTGTGATGTTATTTCGTTTTCGCAGAAGTATGCGCCTTTGCCCTTGATGGTGTCAAGGATTATCATCGACGGTGCTTCACCGATCTTTTTGGCGTTGTCAATAGCGTGTGAAATAGCGCAGACATCATGTCCGTCGACAACCTGTACATGCCAACCGAATGATTCCCACTTTTTGTCAAGCGGATACAGCCCATTGACCTGCTCTACCGTGCCGTCTATCTGGAACTTGTTGTAGTCGGTAAATGCTATAAGGTTGCCAAGATGCTTTGCACCTGCGAGCATTGCTGCCTCCCAGATTTGACCTTCCTGTGACTCACCGTCGCCGATGATGGCGTAGATGTTTGCAGGGTTTTTGTCAAGTTTGCCGGCAACAGCCATACCTACAGCGGCGGAAAAACCTTGTCCGAGACTACCTGTTGTCATGTCAACGCCGACGGTTTTTTGCATGTCGCAGTGGCTGGGCAGAATGGTGTTGGGTTTGTTAAGTGTTAAGAGTAGGTCCTCTTCAAAGTATCCACGCAGTGCAAGTGTCGAGTAGACAGCGGGACCACCGTGACCTTTGGACAGTACAAACCTGTCTCTGTCCGCCTTTTGCGGGTCTTTGGGGTCGATGTTCATTGCATCAAAGTACAGCACCGACAGTACCTCTGCGATAGTAAGACTGCCGCCGATGTGCCCGACACCCAGTGTGCCTATGCACTTTAATGTGCTCTTGCGAATTTCAAGCGCCTGTTTTTTTAGCATTGTAGCTTTCTTTTCAGTCAATTTTATTCTCCTTTCTTAATGTCGTATAGTCAATTAAGTTAAAGCGCTCCACAGTGGTGCCTTATAGTAATTTCGCCTATCTAAGCAAAGTGTTCGCACGCCACACGCTTTTCCTTTTCAATCAAGAGGACTGTTCAAAGGCTGGACGGTAGGCAAAATTTTTGTCAGCAAAACGTGTTGCTTTTCAACTTAACCGATTATAGTCGACTGTTTTACAGAATTGAACGCAACAGTGCTTCCACTGTCTGCTGATTCATTTCGGCCGGTGTAAGCTGTATGATTGCCGCTGTCAAGCCAACTTCGGCGATGTGGGGTATGTCGCTTTCTTTAACACCCAGCTGGCTGAGCCTTACCGGCATATCCATGCTGACCATTAGCGCCTCGACTGCATCGGCAAGCTCTGCAATTGTGCTATAGCCGACATAGTTTGCAAGCTTTAACATCTTGTCCTCTGCTTTTTCGCCGCTGACACGGATAAATGCCGGCAAGGTTATGGAGCAGGCTGTACCGTGGCTAGCGTGGAACTCGGTGGTGAGTGGGAAAGAGCAGGCGTGTATACCTGTTGTGCGTGTCTGACTGAAAGCAACACCGGCAAGCAGTGCCGCAACGATCATCTCAGAGCGTGCCTCGCTGTCCTGCGGATTGTCATAAGCTCTTTTTATGTATTTGAAAATTTTCTCGATTGCGCCAAGTGCAAGGTAGTCACACATCGGCTGACTTTCTTTATTCCAATAAGCTTCAATAGCGTGGCAGAACGCGTCCATGCCGGTGCTTGCCGTCACAGGTGCCGGCAGTGAGTATGTCAGCTCGGGGTCGATAAGTGCAACGTCAGCCCAGAACTTGTCGGTGACAAACGGCATCTTTCTGCCGGCTTTGGGGTCGGTGTAAACACCGACGTTTGTCACTTCACTGCCTGTGCCGGCTGTGGTCGGGATAAGTATAACCGCTGTATCGCAATCGCCGAAAGTTTTGGTGCCGCCGGCATAGTAGTCGTAGATGCTACCCTCGTTGGTGGTCAGACATGCAGCAACCTTTGCAACGTCCATTGCACTGCCGCCGCCAAGACCTATTATGGTTGTGGCGCTTGCCTTTCTTGCCGCATCGGCACAGGCATCAACGCTTGTTGTTGATGGGTTTGGCTCTATCTCGCTGTAGTAAGCTACCTTTTTGCCTGTAAGGGTGTCGCCTATGCTCTTTGCAACGCCGCTCTTTTCAAGGAACGGATCGCACACGATAAGCACGCTGTCACCTTTTATAAGGCTGTTCATGTCCTTTGCCGCGCCGACACCGAACTTTACGGTAACCGGCATACTGAAACGAAATTCTCTCATTGATTTTTACCTCCTGATTTTTGGTTAATGTTATGGCTACATTGCCTTAGTTACGCTGTCCATGCTTTTCCCGCGCTGTTCCAGTAGAACGCCTGTTGCGCCGACTATAACCACCGCGATACCAATCATCTGTATCGGTACAAGCCTGTCGTCAAACAGTATAAAGCCCAGTATAGACGACACTATCGGCATAAACAGCAATATGACCTTGACAAGCCAGACGGGGAAACGCGCCAAATCGTAGTAGTAGACGACATACACAAGCGTCTGCCCAAGACCTGCAAGCAGTAGCGCTACGGTAACAAACATATTTGTGCCGAACATGGTTATCTGGTTGAAAGTGCCAAGGGCAAGCGCAGTTATGGTGAACAATATCATCGTCACAAAGTTGTTATAAAACGCTATGACATCGTTGGAAACTTCCACCTTTTCGTCACGCTGAACGCTCTTGATAATAAAGGCGTTTATCGACACAAAAAGCGCGCTGAGTATAAAGAATATCTCGCCACCGGTGCCGTACTCCATGTTGACAAAGTCAAGATTCATGACGAGCAGTATGCCGCCAAGCATGACAAAGGTAAACAGCCATTCCTTCTTTGTGAACTTTTGCCGATAGATGAAAAGGCTGATAAGATTGACAAAAAGTATGTCGGTTTTGAGCAGTGCTGTGCCGGGACCTGCTGGTGAGAGTGTAAGACCGATAAAGGCGGTAAGGTCGAGCGAAAAGCCCATAAGACCAATAAGTAATAATCTTCCCACCGCACCTTTGACTTTAAGTAATGAAGACAGTTGCTTTTTCCAGAGCAACATTGCGGTCAGCAGTATCATTGTAATAAAGCGAATAACAATGCCGACGGTAAATGACGACATAAACTCGACCGATTTTTGTGTGGCAACATAGTATCCGCCCCAAATTATTGCCAGCAAGAAAAGCGGCCATGTCTGCTTTATTTTCATTTAATTCCTCCGTGTGGTTAGCCAAAACTTTATAATCCGAACACGCCTTACGCGTACAATTTTTGCGCCATGCTTGGTTATCCTCACTCGTAATACGGCAAGTATTACTCAATCGTCTGCCTCGCCTGACACAAAAATCGTGGGCGTAAGGTTCAGAGGCTTTTGGCTAAATCAAAAACGGTTCGGATTACAAGGCTTTGGCTATGGTAAGTTTGTCTTTGCACTATCCACCCACCTCCTATGAGAGATAGGCAAAGGCAACATCATAAGCGAAAAATCGCTTAGTGCTTTATTATGTAGTTTTCTCCGACGATACCCTCTTTTGCGCCGCCTGCAATCAGGTCAGCTCTTTCGGGGTGTGCCAGCATCCACTTGTTAAGCGCTTTGAGCGGGGAGTGCTGTTTGACAAGTTCCGGCGAAAGGTCGCCGTTTGTGCCTTTGGAAAGACCTATGGCACATTTAAAACCATCATCCGCAACGGAACACGGTGCAAAGTGCAGTACCTGCGGGAAAAGTCGTACCGCTGTGCCGGTCGGAAGGTAAAACGCTACGACATCTTTGCTATCGAGTACGTCGTCCTTTATGTCGCTGTACTTTGCAAGTAACAGCACAAGCGGTGTGCCGGCAATATCAACTTCACTGCAGTCGTGCCACTCCATTGCACCAAGTGCAACGTTGTAGCCGTTGCAGTAGCCGAGCTGCGCCGGAAGTCCGCCGTATATGTCCCAAGTCATCTGCTTTGTCGCGTCCAGTTTTTCCATATTTTCATCCGATGCAACGTACAGGTTGCGCTCCGGAGGCATCGGTGTGCCTTTAAGCGCCTCGACAACTGCATCACTGTCCAGTGAAAGCACTTCGCCGTACTGCGCAAAAAGCGGCTCATCCACCGTGTGAATGGCGATGCTGTTTTTTTCGCGTAATTGCTCTAAAGTAATCATATTTTCTCCTGTTTGTAAAAATGTTTTACGCTCCACCACGCAAAATGTAGTGGTTTACCGCGTGTATCGGTGCGGACAGTTGTTCAAGGTTTCCGTTATATTTGCTTATAGAAACTCTCTTGCACATCTCCTCGCCGTCGTCGCTATTTTTAAAAGCTTGAAACAATTTGGCAGAATAATAGGTATGTTCAAACACGTCGCCGTAAAGTATAACTTTTTTAGCGTCTATTATGCTAAGACAGGTTATAATAGTCTGCGCAAACGCTTCTATCCCACTCAATATCTGTCTTGCAAGGCGGTGGTCGCCACGCTCACATGCTTCAAATATGTTTTTGAGCGTTATGTTTTCACTGTCACCATTCGTCGAAGCGTAAAGTTCCGGTGTCAGCTTTTCGCTGTAAAGTTCTTTTGCCAATGTAATCATACCGTTAACCGACGCAAAGGTTTCAAGACAACCTACTCTTCCGCAACGGCACACTCTGCTCTGACCCACTATTTTAACGTGCCCCAGTTCACCTGCGTGAAAGTCTGAGCCGTAATACAGGCGGTTATTAGTAAGTATAGCACCACCTATACCATATTTGCAACGTATAAATATAACATTTTCCGCGGCGGCGCTTTTATCAAGGTAATTTTGTGCAAGTGCCATACCTCGAACATTGTTTTCGACATGCACCTCGTAAGGAAGATAATCCTCTAAAACGTCCTTTATATCAATCGGCACTTTAAACAGCCCAAGACTGTTTTCACTTCTACCGGTGGTAGAGTTTACGTAGCCACGAATTGTAACCCCGAGACCGACGACCTTTTGCGCCGAGATATTTGCCTTTTTGAGTTCGCTTTGCAGTATGTTGGACATGCTGTGCAAAAATGCTATATGGTCATCAATAGGTTGTTTTAAAGGTATGGTGTGTTCCATCACCTTTTTGCCCATTAGGTTGACGGCGGAGAATATAATATCGTCATTACCGAGGTATATTCCGGCCCCCACAAGATCATCGCGCAAAAGTAACAACATCTCTTTTCTACCCACACTTCCGGAATCGGTTATAGTGCGTCCGACGTCGACAATGCCCTGCTCTATCATGTCATTTACAATCATCGTGATAGCGGCACTTGTCAGGTTTAATCTTGCTGCAAGCTGTTTGCGTGAAATTTCTTTTTCCTGTTGGAGTAGCCTTAATATTGCGTTACGATTAGACCGCTTAACATCGGTCATATTTACACCGCGCATAATGCCCTCCTTTTTATATAATCACTAATAAACTAAAAATGTTCGTTTATCCCTGTTCTTTGGTGTGGTCTGTACAGCAAAGCATAATTTTTTATTTGAAGCTAGCAGGCTTAAAATGTCTCTTGCTTTACCGGTGTGTGCTTTGAGGTGATAAAATCCGAAAGGTACAGCAAAAACCCTAAAACTATAGGTATCAAGGCCAAGGCGTACATGCTGCGCACCCCAAACAGCGTCGAAAGGTATCCGGCCAAAAGACTGCCCAGTATACCCGACACACTTATAGTCACAGCGTTAACGGTTGCCTGTGCTGTGAATATCTGTGACGGTTTTACAATTGTTGCAAGATACTGTATTGCAAATGCAAAGTGCAGTCCACCGGCTATCGCCTGCATCGCCTGAGCCAGCACAAGCAATCCCGGTGTCGGCGCAACAGCAGATAATCCTATCTTTAAAAAGTATCCTATAAACGCGATAAGCAGCATCAACCGTGGACTGAAACGTTTTCCGATTCGCGATGCCACAAACATCACAGGCAGTTCGCTCACCGCCGTCACAAACAGCGCAAGCCCAAACATGCTGTCGTCTGCGCCTATCTCCTGAAACAGCCTTGCCATGTAGTTAAAGGTCGACATAGCGCCCAGATTGGCAAGAAAAAGGCCGACAAGCAATACAACATAGCTTCTGTTTGTAAATAGACTGTGCATGTCACGATCATGTTTGCTTGCTACAGCATTCGGTGGTGCAGGCTGTTCTTTTATCCAAGCAATGACGCCTATCATAAGAGCACACGTTAGGACAAAGCCGTATGTGATAATCGTCACATCAAATTCGGCTATCAGTCGCCCGACGATTATTGCGGCTATCGCGTAAAAAAGCGAACCCATGCCCCTTGTGAAACCAAAGTCAATCTTTACGCCGGTCATGCTGTTGCGCATTATCCATGCGTCGATCACACTGGTCAAAAGCCGTATACATGCCGATACCGTTACCGTGGCTACAAGCGTCTGCGTAAAGCTTTGCTCGCCCGATATCAGCAACAAGTTTGCGGCCGCCGCTATTATTATCATCACAATAAGCACCGGTTTTATGCGGGGAAGTTTGCTGCAAATTCTGCCGACAATGGGTTGAGCGATAAACGCCCCACCCATCATCAGCGCCGACATGATACCAATTGTAAGGTCGTCGTAACCCATATATGAAAAATAGGTGACATAGTAGGATGACGATACACAAACCGACGACCAATAAAAACCCTGCAATAAACTAAATTGTATGTTATTGCGTAAAGCACTGTTCATTGCAGATTATTACTCCGATTTAATACTCTTCCATATTAAGGGCGCGCTCTACTGTGCGCTTACCAACGAGTATACCCTTTTTGACCTTGTCAAGCGAGCCTTCCCATACCGGATCTTCGTGCTCGATGGATATAACGCCCTCATAGCCTACCTCGTACAGGTTGGAAACCAGTGTGTTCCAGTTTATCTCACCAAGTCCCGGGATTCTGTATCTCCACCATGTGTAGTCGCTCAGGATACCTCTGCGGCGCAGAACCTGCTGATCTATCTCAGCATCCTTACCGTGTACGTGGAATATCTTTTTAACGCCGATATCTTTAATGGCGCCGTAGTAGTCCATAAACTCCCACACAAAGTGCGAGGGGTCAAACGCTACGCCCAGACGATCGTCGTCCAGTCTGCCAAACAACTCTTCTATGAGGTAAGGGCTTATTGCGATGTTACCCATCGACGGGCAGGTTTCAAGGCAAATCTTTGTGCCGGCTTCGGCGGAAACATCAAGGCACTCCTTCAAAAAGTCAACCGCTTTATCCATCGAGCGGATGGGTTTTTTTCTGATTCCGTCGTAAAAGTCGAAATATGTATCCCACTCCCAGCCGCGGTCGATACCTGTCGAGGCAACAAACTTCGGAATGTTATATTTTCCTGCCCATTTAAGGCGCTCTATCATGCCCTGTTTCATAACTTCGCCCTCTTCGCCGGGCAGAAGCGGGTTGCGACATATAGTCATAGCGCCGATTTTTATGTCACCGCGTGCCAACACATCTTCAAACATCTGCTCGTCAAGCTTAACGCTTGCACCGACTTCAAGCTCGGTAAAGCCGTGCTCAACAGCCCATGCTGCTATGTCACGCAGGTCGGTCATACCCTCTTGTACGAGGCTGTTTGTAAATACGCCAATATTCATTTTGTCCTCTCCTTTTATAATTCTTAATTTGTAAAGGTACGCTTCTTTTATTATAACATACCTTTTAGAAATTTTCCATATCAATTGCACGTTCTAATGTGCGTTTTGCCACTAAAATTCCCTTTTGAACCTTTTCAAGCGATCCCTCCCACACAGGGTCTTCATGCTCGATGGATATTGTGCCGTCGTAACCTATTTCGTACAGGCAGGACACAATCCTATTCCAGTCAATTTCGCCAAGTCCCGGTATCCTGTACCGCCACCATGAGTTGTCGGTAAGGATGCCACTGCGGCGTAGCTGTTGCATATCTACCTCGGCATCTTTGCCGTGTACGTGGAAGATTTTTTTGATGCCCAGTTCCTTTATAAATCCGTAGTAGTCGATGAATTCCCACACAAAGTGCGAAGGGTCGTACGCTACACCAAGGCGCTCGTCGTCAATTTTGTTAAACAGCGCCTCGATAAGTATCGGCGATATGGCGATGTTTCCCATCAAAGGACAGGTTTCAAGGCATATTTTTGTGCCTGCCGCTGCGGAAATGTCAAGACACTCCTTTATAAAGTCAACACCTCTGTCAAGGCTGTGTATCGGGCGTTTTCTGATACCATCAAGCGGCCCACCACGTGGGTCAATATCGTCTACACCGCGGTCAATACCCGTTGAAGTAATAAACTTCGGAATGTTGTACTTGCCTGCCATTTTACGGGTTTCTTGTACTTTTTTTTTCAAATTTTAACCATGTGAACCGGGTTGAAAGGGGTTGCGGAAACGATTCTTGGGGCGTTTTTTATGTCGTCGCGCGCCAAAACATCCTCAAACATCTGCGCGTCAAGTGGTATAGAACCACCCACTTCAATTTCGCTGAGACCGTTGTCTACCGCCCACTGCGCTATGTCGCGCAAATCTGACATTCCTTCTTTTGCAAGGCTGTTAGTTACAATACCTATGTTCATATAACGAATGCTCCTCATTAAGCTTATAGCACCAATCAAACAACTTAGACCGGCAAATATTTTTTTCGTTTACTTCCCCCCACCGACGGCGAGGGGAAGTAAACGGAAATGTTTCGCTAAGCTGTTACAATTGTTTACCTATAACATACCTTTTGTGCTTTACAGTTCCAACGGTTTTTTCTCTTTGTAGGATTTTTTCATTGCGTCGAGCACTTCTTGAATGTAAACTGTCTCGCGGATTGTCGGGTGTGCCTCTTCTTTTTTCTGTATGCACTCGACAAAGTACTTGTACTGACGTTCCATTCTGTCGTTTGGCTCGGGCGCTATCGGTGTGCCGGGTGTTGCAACCGGTACGGTTTTGTACTTCTTGAAAAAGTCCGCCGGTGAATCATACAGCATAAGCTCAAACTCGTCGTGGCGGTTGAGGTTGTACTTTACTGCGCCCTTTTCGCCGCTTATATGTATCTCCATGTCAAACGGTGCATGACGGGAATTTTCCATAACAACATCAGTGCCGTCCTCAAAGGTGGCAAATATGTTGCAATAGTCGTCGGTCGTTACGGTTACCATTTCGCCTGTTTTGGGGTCTTTGCGCTGTGGTACCATTATGCCTGCGTTGGAGTAGACGCTCTTAATCTCCTTTGCCTGATCTTCAAGCAGGTAGAGAGCCATGTCAAGCGTGTGGCTGGAAAGGTCGCCCAAAACGCCGCTGCCTGCCTTTTCTTCAAGGTGGCGCCACTCAAGAGGGCTGTCAACAGCTGCCATTCTGTCAGCATAGAATCTTGCTTTGTAGTGATAAACACGTCCGAGTGTGCCCTTTTGCATCAACTCTTTTATCTTTATCATCGCCGGTATGCGACGATAGGTGAAACCTGTCAGGTTTAATATACCTGCATCTTCGCAAGCCTGTGCCATCTCTTTAACCTCAGCGGCATCAAGTCCGAGCGGCTTTTCGCACAGCACCGGCAGACCCTTTTTTGCGGCGTAGATGGTTATCTCTTTGTGGGTGGCGTTGTCTGTCGCAATTGTAACCATATCTACAAGGCCAGAGTCGATAAGCTCTTTGTAGTCGGTGAACATCTTTGCATCAAGCTTAAAGGCGGCATTGTACTTTTGCATCTTTTCTTGATCGATGTCACAAAGTGCGGTTATGGCGCAGTCAGCCATACTTTTTTTTATGCCTGCGCCGTGGTACAGGGCAATGTTGCCGGTACCAATCATACCTATTCTTACTGTACTCATGTAAAAATCTCCTATTAACCTTTAACAGCACCGGCTGTAAGTCCGGCAACGATTTGTTTTTGGCATATCATAACGACGATAACGATGGGCAGTGTGGCAACGATGGATGCCGCCGCCATATCGCCCCACGGGACTGTGTACTCACCGGCAAACAGCGATATACCTACCGGCACGGTGCGGTATTCGTTACGTGTTACAAAAACGAGGGCGAACATAAGCTCGTTCCATGCGGTGATAAACGCGATGATTGCTGTCGAGAACAGACCCGGTGCCATAAGCGGCATAACAACGCGGATAACAGCTTGAAATCTGTTTGCACCGTCTATCTGTGCGGCCTGCTCGAGGTCGTATGGGATCTGTTGCATAAACGCAACCATTGTCCAGATGGAAAGCGGTAGTGTGATAACGATGCTGGGGATGATAAGACCGAGGTGTGTATTGATAAGACCCATTGCTTTAAAAGCAACAAACAACGGTGTAACAACAGCGATGATGGGGAACATGTTAGCCATCAGCATGAAGTTTTTCCACGTTTTGCGGAACTTAAATCTAACACGTGTGAAAGCGTATGCAGCAGGAAGCGCCACACATAGCGACAGCACCATTGTGCAGGAGGCAACGATAATACTGTTGAAAAGATATACGTGGAAATCGTGCAGAGTAAATACGTTATAATAAAATTGCAGTCCGAATTCCGATGGCCAAAGCTCGGTTGGGATAAGATTGAGACCGGCCGGTGTTTTAACAGATGTGATGATCTGCCAGTAAAATGGAAAAACAACTATTATAACAAAAATTAAAGATAATGTTGTTGCAATAATCCTTACAGGTAAACTTGTTTTCATATCTCCTCCTAATCCTCGTCCGAACGGAACACTTTAATATACAGGATACTCATGGCCATGATAATCAAGAAGATGATAGTTGCCATAGCCGAACCAAGACCGTAATCGAGGTCGCGGAAGTAGTAGTTGTAAGACTGTAACAGCAGTGTTGTTGTGGCGTTAGCCGGACCACCGCCTGTCATTGAGAACACGATGTCGAATATACGCAGAGCGGCCATTGTCCTAAACAGCAGAACAACAAGCAGAACAGGGCGTATCGAGGGAAGTGTTATGGAGAAGAACTGTTTTACCTTGCCGGCGCCGTCCACCTGAGCGGCCTCGTAAAGTTCTCCGGGGATGGTCTGCAAGCCTGCAAGTAACATGAGTGCGACAAACGGAAACTGTTTCCATATGTCGGTGATAATAACAGCCGCCATAGCCATTGTGCCGTCGGCAAGCCATGTGATATTTGAGTCTATAAGTCCAACCGTCATTAAAATTTGATTCAAAACGCCGAGTTGGTCGTTAAATATAAACTTAAACATAGTTGCAACAATAACGCCGGGGATAGCCCACGGAATAAGTATTGCCGCCCTGACAAGTGTAACACCGCGTGTTGCTTTATGCATCAGCAGTGCACCTATGTAACCGATAACAACAGCGCCGATAACGTTGAAAAATGTGAACACAAGTGTGTTAGTAAGACTTTCAAAGAAATAATCATTTTCTGTAAACATAAATATGTAGTTTTCGAGACCGACAAACTTACGGTTTGCAAGGTCAACCAGCTTGTAATCTTGAAGACTATATAAAAATGTATTGAAAATCGGTATGATACCAATCAGTGTAACCAAAATCAGTGCCGGTGCAATCAAGGCGTAGCCGAGAATATTATCGGCCGTTTTCTCGCGCATCTTTTTATGCTTCATACGTAATACCTACCCTTAAGTTTATACTTAAATGCTAACCAATTAATTAATCGAGTTATTTATTTTTGTTTTTTTATAGCGGCAAACAAGGCTATGTCTGCCGCTATAAAACAATTGCTATAGGGGGGTGCTTATGCAGCTGCGTCGATTGTAGCTTGCATATTCTCAGCCATCAGTGCAACGCCTTCCTCAACAGTAACTTCCTTAGTAAGGATTTTGTGGAGGTCAACCTGCATCGCTGTAGACATTGACGGATAGTCAGCTACGAGCGGACGGGGGCTGGATGTGTCAAGAGCCTCACTTGCAAGTCCGATAAGCGGGTTTGCAGCGATAGCGTCAGCATCTTCATAAAGAGCTGCCCATGTCGGAAGTGTGGAGTTCATGATTGTGGAGATCTTTTGACCTTCTGCACCACTTGCCCATGCTGCGAATGCTGCAGCAGCGTCAGGCTGATCGGTGTAGACGGATACAGCGTGGTTCCAACCACCAAGTGTGCCGCTCGGGCTGTCGCCGTTCGGGCCTACCGGTAGAGCTGCAACACCAACGTTGCCTTTAACAAGGGACTCGTCAAGCTGTGTGCGAGCATATGCATATGTCCAGTTTCTCATGAACAGTGCATCGCCCTGCTGGAAGATAGCGAGGTTGTCATCCGGTACAGCTGTCAAAACGCCTTCCGGAACAACGCCGTTGTCGATCATGCTGAGCATGTACTCAAGACCTTCGATAGCTTCGGGGCTGTTGATAACAACTTCGTTGTTTACAACGTCGTTACCGCCGTTTTGTTTGATGAACTCAAGAGCATTACAAACAACAGCTTCAGACTGTTTTGCCTGATAGAGGTAACCGTATGTCAGATCGCCTTGGTATTGCTCGATAACTGCATCAAGCTCGTCCCATGTTGTCGGAACTTCTTCCTCAGGGATGAGGTCAGAGCGGTAGTAGAGAAGGCCGGCGTCTGTGTAGTTCGGGAAAGCGTAAGCTACATCACCTGTGTAAACAGCGCTGAGCGGGCCTGCAAGGTAGTCATCAGGATTGATGTGCGATGTAACGTCCATCAACCAGTTGGCTGCTGCAAACTGACCTGTCCAAACGATATCCATTGTGAAAACGTCCGGCTCTGTGTCACCGGCAGAGAAGGCGGTGATAAGGCTCTTTTTACGATCGTCTGTGTTACCGGGGAACTCTTGAATGTTGATGGTAACATTGGGGTTAGCTTCTTCATAAACGTTTTTAAGTTCGGCAACACCGCCTGTAAGGTCGGAACCTACCCAGTAGGAAACCTCAACGGGTTCGCCTGTAGCTTCTGCTGCATCTTCTTCTGCGGGTGCTTCAGCATCAGCTGCCGGTGCGTCCTCAGCAGGTGCTGCTTCTTCTGCCGGAGCAGAACAGGCAACGAGGACAAATACCATAGTAAGTGCTAATAGTAATGCTAGTAGTTTTTTCATGTATACCTCCTGTTATTATTGGCACCTTCAAAATTCATTCACGTCTTCTTGTTATTGACTTTTTCGTAGTTTCACCCAAAAGCACTCACGAATAAATGAAGTATTCGATTTGTTTTTTGAGCAATTTGACAAAAAATTCTACGACTTGAAATCGTGACCGAACATTTAGAGGTTGCCTTATTCAAAAAGCACCGTTGTGCCTTTTTCGATATTATACCATCGCCATTCCTTTTAAAAGCGATACTCAGTAGCATGTGCAGCGAATATCATCGACAAACAATTTCGAAACACTTTTTATAAAGGAGAGACCGTGAGGTCAACGAAGGTGAGGTAGCGGCGAATCTGCCAAATGTGGCATGTAATCCCTTACGGTAGCTGTCAATTCGGCAGCCCATGTTGACTTAAATGTCGACGCGCTCGCCTTTGGTGAGACTTTTGGAGATGATATCAAGCATCAGCTGGTTTTCAAGCCCGTGGGCAAATGTTGCTTCCGACTGATTGCCGTTTACGATATCGGCAATAAACGCCTGTACCTGCCTTACAAATCTGTCATCGGACACGCCTTGCAAAAACTCTTGCGGTATCGGTGTGGCCTTGTAAACCTGAGCATTGTTTTGGCTGTAAACGCCCTCGACCTCGTATGTCAGTAGCTCTATCTCATTGTAGCGGTAGTTTGTGTATTTTACCGAACCTTTAGAACCTGCTATGCTAAACCCAAACTCAAACGGTGCGTATCTGCTACCCTCGATGGATATTTCGCCTTTGTTTGCCGTTTTCATCCAGACGGACAGTGTCTCTTCGGTGGTGACATCTTCAGATTTTTGCTCGGCATTTTGTCTTTTAGGTATTATTATGTCGCCGTTTGCGCTGACCTGTATGACGTCGCCCATGCGCTCTCTTGCTATGTAGCAAAACATGTCGTACACGTGGGTTGCAAGATCGCCTACAACACCGCTTCCGGCCTGCTTTACTCGGTGTCGCCACTCTATCGGGTGGTCTTTTGGGGCAAGACGGTTGGCGTAAAAATAGCCTCTGAAATGGCGAATGTCGCCAAGTGTACCGTCATCAATTAACGTTTTTATATATTGTATAGCCGGTATGTGCCTAAACGCAAATCCTATACTTGCAACACTGTTTGTCTTTTCTGCTGCCGCGTTCATTTCATTTGCTTCGGCAGAGGTCATTGCCATCGGCTTTTCGCATAATATATGTAGGTTATTTTCAAGGGCACTCAATACGATATCTTTGTGGGATACGACCGGTGTGCATACTACTACAGCGTCTACATCGCCCGAGGTGAACATATCTTTATAATCGGTATAGATGCTAACTTGCTGTCTTTGCTCTGCGTCTGGAACCACTTTTTCCACAAACTTTTCAGCTTTTTCTATAGTTGTATTGCAGACCGCTGTAAGTTTTGCATTGTCGGATAGCTCTATACCTTTTGCGTGTGCATGTGCAATGATACCTGTACCGACTATACCTACTCTAACAATTTTTTCAGTTTTGATAAGAGCACCTCACCATTAATTAACTCGATGTATTATCTGTACAAACATTCTATCTATTTTTACCCAATAAGTCAATAAGAATTGTGCATAAATATGCGGGGGGTTTTTTGTCATATTTGCCAATTGACAGGAAAATAAGTTAAGTTGATTTTTTAATTGAAAAAATACTTAATTATGAATATTTATCAAACAACATCTACATGTTGTGTTAATTGACAATTTATCACTATATATCCACAATAATTAGGTTCCAATTATTGCTTTTTTCACTATTGCATACGTTTTGTTTTGATTTTTTTGTGATTTTCTAATGTTTATTGACGGAATTTAACCCAAAATAAATTTTTTATTAGTTTTTTTATACTTTACAATATTATGACAGCAAATATGACAAAGTATTGATTTTTGAGTAATTATTTTAAAGAGTTGCAAAATGCCTTAATAATTGATGTTGCGAGTAAAAAAAACAATTTTAACTTGATTTTTTGTGTTTAAACAATTACAATGGTAAAGGCAAATTTTAATGCTCTACTGTATTGCGCAATAATTATGACACAATCTTGTAACAATTAAAGGATATTACAATCTGATGACAAGCGAGAAAAAAACAACATTTTTACACGCGTTCAAGGCATCGCTCCCGGTTATGGCAGGTTATGTGGTGCTCGGTGCCGGCTTTGGCATGCTTTTTGTTGACAAAGGCTACAGCCTTTTTTGGGTAATACTGATGAGCGTATGTGTCTACGCCGGCTCGATGCAATATGTCGCTGTCGATCTCATAAGTGGCGGTGCAAGTGTAATAGTGACCGCTGCTATGACGCTGATGATAAACATACGACACATATTTTACGGCATAGGCATGCTGGAGCGCTACAGGGGAACGGGACGATTTAAGCCTTACTTAATATTTTCCTTGACCGACGAGACCTTTTCGCAGGTTTGCCACACCGACCTGCCAAACGGGGTCAATTTTAAACGTTACTGCTTTTACCTATCACTACTCAACCAGTCATATTGGGTGCTCGGCAGTGCACTCGGTGGTTTTATCGGCACCGCTTTCAGTTTTAACACTGCCGGCATAGAGTTCGCCATGACTGCACTGTTTGTCACGGTTTTTGTCGAACAGTGGGAGCGTACAAAACAGCATCTGCCGGCAATGACAGGTATCGGGGTTTCAGCAGTAAGCCTTTTGCTGTTCGGCGCTGACAACTTTTTAATACCGGCAATGATAGGCATTGTGATAGGTCTGTTTTTGCAACGCAACATCGTCAACAAGGGGGCTTAACCGATGGCAACAACACAAACCGTCCTGCTTATTGCAATCATAGCGCTGGTGACCGCACTGACAAGATTTTTGCCGTTTATGGTTTTTCGCAAGCACACACCTGCAACAATAATGTATCTGGGCAAGGTTCTGCCTTATTCCATAATGGGTATGCTCATCGTCTACTGCCTGCGCACCGTCTCGATTTTTGACGGCAACCGTGGCGTACCGGAGGTCATAGCCGTCGCATCGGTGGTGATACTCCACAAACTCAAGCACAACTCGCTCATTTCTATTGTGGGCGGCACGGTGATCTACATGTTACTGGTGCAGTTCGTGTTTTTGTAGATGTAGGTATAAAAATACAAGCTGCACCGTCTTTGCATATTGAATACTCGGCCGGCCTATGTTACAGTATTTGATAGTTTTGCGAATAATATTAAAGGACGTGCGTAAAGGAAAAGGAAAGGTGCGGTATTAATTGTTGATGTCATGTTGCTGTGTACTTTTTATAATGTAATATTTGCCGCGCCACCGACAGGCAACCCCATTACATTAATCGTCACAAATGCACTACCTGACAACCAAGCACTGTACGCCACTACAAATTATGACAACACAAGCGAGCATTGGCAAAGCTTTGCAAGGTATCTAAGCGATGCACTTACGGTGAGGGCTCATTGCCTTGGCATACATTCCAAGAGTATATGACAGCAAACAACATACCCTGCACCCTTGCGCAGGTGTGGAATTCAAGCATATGGACTGATAACAAGATTTGGGTTACAGATAACAACATGTTGCCGCAATACGGACTGTCTGCACCCTACACCATTCAGAGACAGATGCCTGGTTACGCGGTGCTTTACAAACCATAGTCAGGTTCTTTTCTACAAGACGGCGGACCGATACAGTTTTTTGAGGACGGCAATGTCTTAACCACCGACGGTTTTGGATATTTTGCATTTTCATAGAAAACACGGAAACCGAATTGCCATCGGTTCAACCTCCTGTACCCACTCCTGTACCCTTACCTGTACCCACTTCCCCAGCGGCGGCTATTGCATCGCAAACCGGAGTTTATATTTAAGGATACCTCTTAATTTAACAACATTTCGGACTGCCCCTGCCTGCTGTGGGAAGCAGTCCGAAAAAATTAATCGGCGCTGCTCGTCGCAAAAAAATTACTCATCGTAAATATATGCACAAAATACCTTGACACGTAGCAAATAACATGCTATAATATCCTCTGTAAAAACAAAGCAGATGTGCAGTGCACACTCACCTTGCTCGCTAGCTGTGCGACGGGTCAATACTAAAGATGCCTTTGGCGTTTTAATGTTGTGCAACTGTTTTTACGGTTGTTTTTTTGTTTTGATAGGGGGTGTTTTCTCATCGCAACTGCTAAAAAAGACGTGGAGCTTAACGACAAAATCCGTGACAAAGAAATAAGGGTCATTGATTTTGACGGAAGTCAGCTCGGTATAATGAGTGCCACAGACGCTTACACTCGCGCACAGTCCAAGAATCTCGATCTTGTCAAGATTGCGCCAGCCGCAAATCCGCCGGTGTGCAAGATAATGGATTACGGCAAGTTT
>CAYJFU010000024.1:25441-25787 GCA_964369445.1 uncultured Oscillospiraceae bacterium
GGTGACTTTAACACAAAGCTCGGTCATGCACGCAAGTTTTTGGCGGCAGGCGATAAGGTCAAGTGCTCTATACGTTTTCGCGGTCGTGAGATGGCTCACTCCAATCTCGGTGCAGAGGTTATGCGCCGCTTTGCAAGAGAGCTTGCCGACTGTGCTCAGCCCGAAAAGGATCCCAAACTCGAGGGTCGCAGTATGACAATGATTCTGCAAAGAATACCTCCCGACAAAAAGGTTAAAAAATAGTTATATAAAAGACAAGGAGCAGATTATGCCAAAAATCAAGACACATTCCGGCGCAAAAAAGCGCTTCTCTTTGACAAAAAAAGGTAAAGTAAAACGCGGTAAA
>CAYJFU010000024.1:25797-28936 GCA_964369445.1 uncultured Oscillospiraceae bacterium
CTCACAAAGATGTCTACAAAACGTAAGCGCAACCTGCGCAAGGGTGGCTACGCTGACACAACAAACGAGGCAAACATCAAAAAGATGATCCCTTACGCTTAATGCGTATTGTTCGTCAACAGGTTATATTAAAAAGGAGTGCTAAATCATGGCTAGAATTAAAGGCGCAACAATGACGCGCAAGCGCAGAAATAAAATCTTAAAGCTCGCAAAGGGCTATTTTGGTAGCAAGAGCAAACATTTTAAAATGGCTAAACAGCAGGTTATGAAAAGCGGTAACTATGCTTTCATCGGCCGTAAGCATAAAAAGAGGGATTTCCGACGTCTTTGGATTACCCGAATTTCTGCTGCCTGCCGTGCCGAGGGTGTAAACTACTCGACATTCATGAACTGCTTAAAAAAGGCGGGCATAGAGCTTAATCGCAAGATGTTATCCGAGCTTGCTGTCAATGACCCCGCTTCCTTTACCGCGCTTGTAAAGCAGGTAAGCAAATAAAGATAAACTGCCGACAAGGTCGATAGTTTACAATAGGGTCATATTAACGTAAGCACAAACAGGGTTGCACTGCGATGCAATCCTGTTTTTTTGTATGGTTTTCTTATCCCCGGCAGTAAAAAATCAATTTATCGTTGTTTCATCACTGTTTGTGCACCATTTTCTCGGTTTTTTTATTGTATTAACAATCTTAATGTGCTATAATTAAGGGCGATGGTAAGTGTGTCAAATAAAGGAGTTTTAATATGAGCAAATTTAAAAAAGTTGTTCTCGCCTATTCCGGCGGACTGGATACATCGGTCATTATTCCGTGGCTAAAAGAAAATTATGACAACTGTGAGGTTATTGCAGTTTCCGGCGATGTCGGACAGGGTACCGAACTTGAGGGGCTTGAAGAAAAGGCTATAGCAACCGGTGCATCTAAACTATATATAGAAGACCTGAAAAAAGCGTTTGTCGAGGATTACATCTACCCGACACTTAAAGCCGGCGCACTTTATGAAGGTCGCTATCTGCTCGGCACCGCCTTTGCACGTCCCATTATCGCAAAGCGCATTGTCGAAATAGCGTTGCAAGAGGGCGCGGATGCCATAGCGCACGGCTGTACCGGCAAAGGCAACGATCAGGTGCGTTTTGAGCTGACCATTAAAGCGTTTGCACCGGAAATGGGCATTATCGCACCGTGGCGCACATGGGAGTTTAAAAGCCGCGACGACGAGATAGCCTACGCCGAAAAACACAACATTCCGCTTAAAATAAACAGGGAAACCAACTACTCCAAGGACAAAAACCTGTGGCATCTCTCGCACGAGGGACTTGACCTTGAAGATCCGGCAAACGAGCCGATGCTGGATAAAATCCTCGAGATGGGCGTATCGCCACAGCGTGCACCGGACAAGGCGACATATGTCAAAATCGGCTTTGAAAAGGGTATACCCGTCACGGTGGACGGCGAGAAACTCGGCGCTGTGGAGCTTGTCGAAAAGCTGAACGAGCTGGGTGGCGCGAACGGTTGCGGCATCGAGGACATCGTGGAAAACCGCCTTGTCGGCATGAAGTCGCGCGGCGTGTACGAGACACCGGGCGGAAGTCTGCTCTACCGCGCACACGAGGCGCTCGAGACACTCTGCCTTGACAAGGCAACACAGCACTACAAAATGCTTGTTGCGCAAAAGTTCTCGGAAATCGTGTACGACGGCCAGTGGTTCACCCCCTTACGTGAGGCGATAAGCGCTTTTGTCGACAAGACACAGGAGACGGTGACCGGCGAGGTTACGCTTAAACTTTACAAAGGCAACATCACCCTCGGCGGCGTGACAAGCCCGTACACCCTCTACGATGAGGAGGTTGTCACCTTTGGTGAGGACAATGTCTACGATCAGATGGATTCACAAGGGTTTATCAACCTGTTCGGTCTGCCGTTACAGGTCAAGGCAAGACTGGATGCACGTAGGGGCAACAAATAGAGTCGGTTAATTAGAAACCGGTGTATGTTGACCGTATGAATTTCACAAAACTGTGCTTGCGTAGGTCGAAATACACAAAGTATGTCTTGGTATCGCCATCGGCAAAAACAACAATCCGGAAGATGGTTAGAGCAACAGCGCGCACGCCCATGTTTTCCCTACATAAGCGAAAATTTATCGGGCAACTCTTGAGCGCTTTAAACCTAGAGACCATTAGCTTAAACAATAAGGAACATATATGAAAATGTGGGCAGGCCGCACCGGCGGCGATGTGGATAAGCGCTTAAACGACTTCAACTCCTCTTTACCGTTTGACTGCCGTATGTTTGCGCAGGACATTGAGGGTTCGCTTGCCCACGCACAGATGCTGAGTAGTTACGGTATCATCTCACCCGACGACTTTAGCAGTATAATGCAGGGGTTGCAGGGCATACTTTGCGACATCGAGAGCGGTGCGCTGACCTTTGAGGGCGATGCCGAGGACATACACATGTTTATCGAGGCGGAGCTGACCGAGCGTATCGGCGATGCCGGTAAGCGATTGCACACGGCACGAAGCCGTAACGATCAGGTTGCGACGGATCTGCGCCTTTACACGCGCGCGTCGGTCAAAGCCATACAGCGTGAGCTATGCGTGCTTATACAGGCGCTGTGCGACCTTGCCTCCGAACATATCGAGACGGTTATGCCGGGTTACACCCATCTTCAGCGCGCGCAACCGATAACATTTGCGCACCATCTGTGCGCCTATTGCTACATGTTTTTGCGCGACCTCGCACGTCTGCGCGATGCGGCACAGCGCATGGAGGAGTGTCCGCTCGGAAGCGGTGCACTTGCCGGAACTACATACGGCATCGACCGCGTCATGACCGCAAAACTGCTCGGGTTTGACGCACCGTGCGGCAACAGCCTTGACGGCGTGTCGGATCGCGACTACTGCGTAGAGCTGTGCGCCGCCATGTCACTTATAATGGTGCACCTGTCACGCTTTTCGGAGGAGGTTATCCTCTGGTGCAGTTACGAGTACCGTTTTATCGAGCTGAGTGACAGTTTTTCCACCGGCTCTTCCATCATGCCACAAAAGAAAAATCCCGATGTGGCGGAGCTTGTGCGCGGCAAAAGCGGACGAGTTTTCGGTGACCTCATGTCGTTGCTAACCATGCTAAAAGGTCTGCCG
>CAYJFU010000025.1:0-1224 GCA_964369445.1 uncultured Oscillospiraceae bacterium
CATAACACTTGCGGAATACTACCGCGACATGGGCTACAACGTCGCCATGATGGCGGACTCGACAAGCCGCTGGGCAGAGGCACTGCGTGAGATTTCCGGCCGTCTGGAGGAGATGCCGGCGGAGGAGGGTTACCCTGCCTATCTGCCATCACGTCTTGCCGGTTTTTACGAGCGTGCCGGCTGCTGCAACAACCTGAACGACAGCGAGGGAAGCATAACCATCATCGGTGCGGTGTCGCCGCAGGGCAGTGACTTTTCCGAGCCGGTCACGCAGAACACAAAACGCTTTGTGCGCTGTTTTCTTGCCCTTGACAAGGCGCTTGCATATGCGCGCCACTATCCGGCAATAAACTGGAACCAGTCCTACAGCGAGTATCACGAGGACTTAAACGACTACTACAACAGCGAGGTCGGTGATGACTTTAACGACCTGCGCACGCGAACAGTTGCACTGCTCAATGAGGAGAGCCGCCTTGCCGAGATTGTTAAACTTATCGGCAGTGACGTTCTGCCGGACGGACAAAAGGTCACTATGGAGGTTGCCGCCGTCATAAGGACAGGCTTTTTACAGCAAAACGCATTTCACAAGGACGACACCTACGTGCCGCTGACAAAACAGCGCCTTATGATGAAGGTTATCATGTATCTGTACGACAGCGCAACGGAACTGGTGTCGCAGGGTATCCCCTTTTCGGAACTTAAAGCGAGTGGTATATTTGAAAAGCTGACACGCATTAAGTACGACATACCCAACGACCACATCGAGATGATAGAAAACTATATAGAGGACATCGACGACATAGCGGCAAATCTAAAAACGGCGGTGAGGTAAAACATGCAGGAATATTTAGGTGTAAACGAGCTTGAGGGGCCTATACTGGTACTTGACGGTGTAAAGGATGCCTCTTATGAGGAGCTTGTGCAGATAAAGGTCGGCGAGGACGACCTGCGTTTGGGACGTGTGGTCGCTCTTGAGGGCGAGCGCGCCGTCGTGCAGGTTTTCCACGGCACACAGGGGTTAAGCCTTGGCGACACAAGGGTGCTTTTTACCGCAAAGCCCTTGGAACTCCCCCTTGCGCCGGAGATGGTCGGCAGGATTTTTAACGGCGCCGGACAGCCCATCGACGGTCTTGGCCCCGTGTACAGCGGCAATCGTGCCGATATCAACGGAAGTCCGATAAACCCTGTAAGTCGGGCATATCCCAACAACACGATAACGACAGG
>CAYJFU010000025.1:1234-28287 GCA_964369445.1 uncultured Oscillospiraceae bacterium
AAACTGCCGATTTTTTCCGGCAGTGGCATGAACCACAACGCGCTCGCGGCGCAGATAGTTCGTCAGGCACGCATCGCAAACGAGCAGGGCAGTGAGTTTGCCGTCGTGTTCGGCGCGATGGGTGTCACCAACGACGTTGCGGAGTACTTCCGCCGCAGTTTTGAAGAGAGCGGTGTGCTGTCGCGCGTCACCATGTTTATGAACCTGAGTAGCGACCCCATCATCGAGCGTATTTTGACACCGCGCTGTGCACTGACCGCCGCCGAGTACTTTGCGTTTGAGCTGGGTATGCACATACTCGTCGTGCTGACCGACATAACCAGTTACTGCGAGGCACTGCGTGAATTTTCCAGCAGTAAGGGCGAAATCCCCGGACGAAAAGGGTATCCCGGATATCTGTACTCCGCCCTTGCATCGCTGTACGAAAGAGCAGGCTGTATTAAGGGTTGCGAGGGCAGTGTCACGCAACTTCCGATACTTACCATGCCAAACGACGACATAACCCACCCGATCCCCGACCTCACCGGCTACATCACCGAGGGGCAGATCGTGTTGGACAGGTATCTGGCTCAGACCGGCATATATCCACCCATATCGGTACTGCCGTCACTGTCGCGCCTTATGAAAGACGGCATCGGCGAGGGTTTCACACGCGCGGATCACCCTGATGTGTCCAATCAGCTTTTTGCAAGCTACGCAAAGGTCAGCGACGCCAGAGGACTTGCCTCGGTCATCGGCGAGGAGGAGCTTTCCGACACCGACAAGCGCTACCTTGCGTTTGGTCAGTCCTTTGAGCAGAACTTTATCGGTCAGGGCGCACATGAAGACCGCACCATTGAACAGACGCTTGATCTTGCGTGGGAACTGTTGTCGCTGTTGCCGCGCTCGGAGCTTGCAAGGGTGGACGAAAAACTACTTAATAAATACTATAAACCGGTGAAAAATGGCTGACGATATCTTTCCAACCAAGGGCAACTTGATGATGCTCAAAAAGAACATAGCGCTTGCAAAGCTCGGCTTTGACCTGCTTGACCGCAAGCGCAATGTTTTGATGCGCGAAATGATGAAGCGCATCGAAGAGGTCGCCGCCATTGAAAGGGAAATTCAAGAGACATTTGTGCAGGCATATGCCGCCCTGCAAAGGGCAAACGTCATGCACGGCATATCGCATATTTTTTCCGATTCGCCGTCAATAGACGATGGGTTTCGACATCGCACACATAGTATAATGGGTGTGGATCTGCCCTCAACGTGGAGCGAGGACAAGCCGGCGATACCGACATACGGTTTCCACGGCACAGGCCCCGAGCTTGACGATGCGTTCAGGTGCTTTGACAAGGTAAAAAAGCTGTCGGCAAAGCTTGCCGGTATCGACAACAGCGTTTACCGCCTTGCGGTGGCGATAAAAAAGACCAAACGTCGCGCCAACATGCTCGACAACATCATGATACCGAAGTTTGACGCAAACATACGCTACATACAGGGTGTTCTGGAAGAGCGCGAGAGGGAGGAATTCTCTCGCCTAAAGGTGATAAAACGCAAAAAAGCTTCGGACGGGTAACCTTTCAATTATTTTTGTTTACTCCCCCCTGCCTGTGGATGAGGGCAATAAATAAAAATGAACATAGGAGTGTGTTGGAAAACAAAGTATTTGCAAAAGCGAGAGCAAAATTTTTGTCAGATTAAACAAGCACCGCAGGCAATACTTTGTGTAGTAACGATAATTTTGTGACATGCGATGGAAATTATGTCGAATCCTTTTATGTAGCCGACTTTTCTGCACACTCAATAGATAAACATCACGGAGGTTAAAAATCAATACAGCATTAATAATTATATTATTCGTACTACTGGCGCTTTCCGCGTTTTTCTCGGCGAGCGAAACGGCGCTGACCGCCGCGTCACGCATCCGTTTGAAGGTCGAGGAGGAGGACGGCAACGCCGCCGCGGCAAGGGCGCTTAAACTTATAGAGGACTACGACGGCACGCTTGTCTGCCTGTTGATATGCAACAACATCGTCAACATCACCTCTGCATCGCTCACCACGTTAATATTTACGGATTTATTCGGCCCGACCGGCGTAGGTTATGCAACCGTCGTCGTGACGAGCCTTGTTATTGTTTTTGGCGAAGTTATGCCGAAAAGCTTTGCAAACGAGTCGGCGGAAGTTTTTTTGAAAATTTCAAGCACGTTTTTGGTGCCGATTAAGATAGTGTTAAAGCCATTGATTTTCCTAATTCGCAAACTGCGTGACGGCGCCTCAAAACTTGTGCGGGGTGGCAAAGAGGCTCAAAAAAAGACCATGACAGAGCAGGAATTAAAGGTTGTGCTTGATGAAATCGAGGACGACGGTGTTATTGAAGAGGAACACACCGAGCTGATGAAGTCCGCACTGCAATTTTCCGACCGCGATGCAGGCGACATCATCACCCACCGTGTCGACGTGACCGCCATGCCGATAAACGCGACGACGGAGGAAATTAAGGAAATATTTATAAAGGAGCAGTTTTCACGACTGCCAATCTACCGCGATTCCATCGACAATATTGTCGGCATACTGCGCCAAAAAGATTTTTTTGCCGCACTGCTGATGCAGGAGCACCCCAACGTTGAAGAGTTAATGCAAAAACCGCTGTATGTGCCGCCGGGCATGTCTCTTATGCAACTGCTTCGTTTGATGGATAAGCAAAAAACGCTGATGGCCATCGTTGTGGATAGTTTCGGCGGTACCGAGGGTATCGTGACGATGGAGGATATCGTCGAGGAGCTTATCGGCGAGATATGGGATGAATACGACGAGGTGACCGGCAGTATTCTTGATGTGTCGGGTGGCTACAGCATGTCCGGTGACACACTGCTGAGCGACCTTTACGACCTTGTCGACATCAAGGTGCCCAAAGATAAACAGGACATCACCGGCGCGGTGTTTATACTGGAACAGACGGGCGAAATCCCTGAGGCCGGACGCAGTGTCGAGGACGGTTACTTTAAATACACCGTGACGGAAGTCGCTGACCAAAGGATAAAAACAATAAGAGCGGAGCTACTTGACAATGCTGATTGATACCCACGCACACTACAACTGCGATGCCTATAACGGCATCATTGACGAGCTGTTAACGCGGCTTTTTTCCGAGAACATCTGCGGCATCATCGACTGCTGTGCCGAACCGAAAGACTTCGATAACAGTTATACGCTTAGTCAAACTTATGATAAATTATACAGTGCGTACGGATTGCATCCCGAGGCGTTACAGCGGCACAGTCTGCCTGAGCTACTGGCAACGGTACGTGATATCATGCCAAACTATCTAAAAAAAGACGGCACCATAGCCCTCGGCGAGTGCGGTCTTGATTACTACTACGACATGGACAGAGGACAGCAAAAGGAGTTATTTTGCGCACAACTGGAGCTTGCCGCACAGTTTGACCTACCGGTGCTTATCCACAACCGCGAGGCACACGCTGACACACTGGACATACTAAAACAGTACCGTCCGCGATTTGTAATGCATTGTTATTCCGGCAGTGTCGAGTATATGCACGAGGTGACAAAACTGGGTGGCTACATCGGGCTTGGTGGCGTTGTCACCTTTAAAAACGCAAAGACGGTCAAAGAGGTCGCGGCGGCTGTCCCACACGATAGGCTGCTTATCGAGACGGACTGCCCCTATCTTGCACCGGTGCCGCACCGCGGAAAGCAGTGCCACTCCGGCATGATGAAGTACACCGTCGCGGAGATAGCCACCCTGCGCGGTGAGGAGATAAATGCACTGGAGCAACAACTTTTAAGCAACACCGCAGCGCTGTTTGGGGATGTTTTTTAAAGGATCTGTTGTTAATATTTTAGATGGACATGACTAAAAGTGGAAAACAATATGTTCCGTGTGTAATAGATAGTAAAAAAATGTTTACTACATTTAAAAATAGAGCTGTCTCTTTACTTTTATAAAATCCATCAGCTTAAAGCCAGCATTTCACGTCGGTAGAAATTTCACATTTTATGTGTCAATCGAAATGCGAAAGCATTGCCACTCCCCCTTAATAGGTGAAGTTCATACTTTGCAACCTAGTGACGTCTTTAAGTAAATCTGCTATAATTTAATACGCGTTTCGCCTTTAACTGACGTGTTTAACATTGCTAAGGCTATAGCTTGTCCGAATCACAACAATTATACAATTTTGATTATTGTGCTAAATTTATACAAGGAGTAATAAATGGGTTTTTTTGATAAACTTAAGGCGGCACTGTCCGGCACACGTAAAACCGCCATTGACAGTGAGGAAATTGTCTCGCACAAGGTGATAGACGAACAGCTGTACGAGGATTTGGAAGAGCAGTTAATTCTTGCGGACACAGGTGCGATGCAGTCGGCGGAGTACGTCGACCTGTTGCGCGTGCGCGTCAAGTCGGCTGGGCTTAAAACCGGCGCGCAGGCACTGTTTGCGTTAAAGGAAATTATTTCACAGCAGATAGAGGAGACCCAGCCGATGAACCTGTCCGGATCGCCGGCGGTCATACTGGTCATAGGTGTCAATGGTGTGGGCAAAACCACCACCATTGCAAAGCTTGCCAACCTTTACAAACAGCAGGGACGCAGTGTACTACTTGCGGCAGGTGATACGTTCCGTGCGGCGGCAAAGGAGCAGTTGCTCGTCTGGGCGGAACGTGCAGGTGTGCCGGTAGCGACCGGCGGCGATACGGCAGACAGCGCGGCCGTTATATACGACGCGGTTTACAGCGCAAAGGCGCGTGGTGCCGATCTTGTCATCTGTGATACGGCAGGACGACTGCACAACAAGAAAAACCTGATGGAAGAGCTTTCCAAGATAAGGCGCGTTGTGACCAAAGCCGCGCCGGAGGCCAGCGTAGAAACGTTGCTTGTTTTGGACGGTGGCGCAGGTCAAAACGCTATATCTCAGGCAGAGCAGTTCTGTGATACGGCGGCGGCGACAGGTGTCGTCATAACAAAGTTGGACGGCACGCCTAAGGGTGGTGCGGCACTCGGGGTCAAGGCAAAGCTCGGTCTGCCGGTCAGGTTTATCGGTCTGGGCGAGGGCATGGACGACCTCGCGGAGTTCAACGCATATGATTACACCGAAGCACTGTTCAGCTAGTTATAAAATGGCCCATCTTCATTTTGGCGATTACTGTCCAGCTTTTAGATGTTTTTGGGCAAAATATGGTATCCGTTTATTGATCTCGTCAATCCCATTAAAAATTATGCGGGGTTGGTAAATAAAATTTCGCTATTAAGGCTGAAGATGCGCGTACTTTGCGCTGTTCCTATAACAGTCCGCGGATTGCTGATTTTTTGTTGAAAAATCAAAATACAGAGAATGCCGGTTGGTTTAACGGAGTTTATGCCGACAAGACGCTCCGGTTTTAAGCTAACTGACTATAACGAAACAATAAGTTTGTCCATTGAAATTGAGCAACTTAACATTTTTTTGCAGGCGTTTCACAATTGATGCAATATTTCGTAAGAACAAACGACAAAATTAAGCAACTAAACTTTTTATAAGGAAAACATGACATACGAAATTCTCAGTAAACAGGCGTACCACGAATACGAACAATTTGTGCAGAGCCACCCAAACGGGCACTTTATGCAGAGCGTCAATTGGGTTACCGTCAAGCGCGAGTGGCAACAGACGGTTGTCGTCGTTCGGCGCGGTGGCGATATAGTTGGTGGGTTTGCCGCGCTCCGTCGCAGTGTCGGCCCTGTGTCGATGCTGTATGCACCGCGTGGACCCGTTTGCGACTATCACGACGGCGAGGTCGTTGCCGAGCTGTGTCGCGCAGCTGTTGCGCTCACCAAAAAGCACCTTGCCACAGAATTTATCTTCGATCCGTATGTCGATCCGTCCGACAGCGTAGCGATAGAAAACTTTAAGCGTGGCGGCTGCTCACTACAGCCAAACGCCGGCGTTGACGACACGGTGCAACCGCGGTACAACTACGTCGTCGACATAAAAGGGCACACACCCGACACTCTGCTTGCCGCCTTTAACAGGGACACACGCTACTACGTCAAGGCGAGCGCTAAACGCGGGGTGCGCTGTGAGGTGGTTGGGGTCGACAAACTTGATGATTTCTATAATCTCTACAACAAAACTGGCTCACGCAAGGGGTTTGGCACGCGGCAAAAGGACTACTTTTTGCGTATTCGTGAGGCTTTTGGAGATAAAACGCGCATGTACGTCGCCTACGATGAGGAGCAGGAACCGCTTTGCGGCGCGGTCGCGATACAATACGGCAACCGCACGTCGCACGTATACGGTGGGTCGTCGGACAACAAGCGTAAGCTGTTCGCAACCTATGCCGCGCAGTGGGCAATGATGGGCTGGGCGATGGACGGCGGTAGTGCGCTGTACGACATGATGGGCATAGCCCCAACAGAGGAGTATTCGCCGGCGCTTTATGGGGTCTACCGTTTTAAACAGCAATTTACCGGCAGGGTAGTCCAGACGGTCGGTGAGTTTACCTGCGGTGGCAACACACTTGTAAGGGCGGCAGCAGGTGTTTACAAAAAAGTAAGAGGATGAACGAGAGGTATAAAATGAGCAAATATATACACAACGTAGCTTGGAAACTAAAATCAGAATATAGCGATACCCAAAAGGCTGAAATTAAGGCGAACATCAAGGCAAAGTTGTATGCTTTAAACGACATTATTCCCGGCATTGTCAGCCTTGAGTTGCACGGCAACAGTGACGGCAGTTGCGAGTATGATCTGTACCTGCTGTCGGTGTTTGAGAGCCGTGCGGCACTGGATGCATATCAGGTGCACCCCGAGCACAAAAAAGTCAGCGAGTATGTGCGCAGTAACATTGAGCAGGGCGGTCGTAATTGTGTCGACATGGCGGCAGACGATGAGTAAACGTCTTATCCTTGCTACAAACAACGCGCATAAACTGACGGAGTTTCGGCGCATATTGCAACCGCTCGGGTTTGATGTGCTGGGATTGCAAGAGGTCGGCGTTAACAGCACGCCCGAAGAGGACGGTGACACATTTGCGCAAAACGCGGCGATAAAGGCGGTTGCGGTGAAGCAAAGTGTCGGCGATTTCTATGTGCTTGCCGACGACAGTGGTCTTTGTGTCGATGCTCTCGGCGGTGCGCCGGGGGTACACTCGGCGCGGTATTCCGGCGAGGGGGCAACCTCACAGAGCAACAATGCAAAGCTACTGCAAGCTTTGCAGGGCGAAACAAACCGCTCCGCACACTTTGCCTGTGCGCTTGTGTTACTCTGCCCAAACGGCACACGGCAGGATTTTATAGGCGAGTGCCACGGCGAAATTGCCACCGAGCAGTTCGGCGAGGGCGGTTTTGGTTACGATCCATTGTTTTTGTACGAGGGCACAAGTTTTGCCGCCATGTCCGACGGCGAAAAGGATGCCGTCAGTCATCGAGGTAAGGCGGTGGATAAACTTGTTGTTTATCTCACCTCTGTCACTTAATACGTTTTGTTGAAATTTTTAATAAACTACACTCAGTTTATTTACGCTTTCCCCTAGGTGCGTTAAGCTACTTTGACTTAAAATCGCTCAACTCCTGTGCAGATACTTTTCATATCTGAGCTTTCGGCACGTTTAAGTTTCAATGCATGTAAGCCATAACACTCTATCATGCAAACTTTTTTGATCTTTCCTCCATGAATAAAGGGTGGAGGAAAAACTTGCAAGTGATGTTTTTTACATCTTTGTTCATTCACTTGAAAAAGACACATAATTGCCGATCGCAAATCTCGCCTATTAGGGCAGAGTAAAGAGAAACACTTTGTTTGTTTTGATTGACAAGGCAATGATAGGCGAATTTCCAACCGGCTTATCCATTGCTACTTTTAATATTAAATGTTTATAAAAGGTGCGCTACATGAACATCCAACTCATAGTGTCCTATGTCGGCACTCGCTATCACGGCTTTCAGGTGCAAAAAAATGCCGTCACCGTGTGCAGTGTGTTGCAGGATGCCATAGAAAAAATTTACGAAAAAAGGCTGCCTATTATCGGCAGTTCCCGCACCGACAGTGGTGTGCATGCCGAGGGGTATTCAGTAAATTTTTTCCCGACAAAGGACATACCGGTGTTTCGTCTGCCGGTCGCGATAAATCAGTACCTGCCGCCCGATGTGCGTGTCATATCTGCCACCGAGGTGGAGCAGGACTTTCACGCACGGTACAGCGCCATCGCGAAACGTTATGTCTACCGCATCTGTAACAACCCCGTGCAGGAACCGTTCAGCCGTGCGTACACGGCGCGTTACCCCGAAAAGTTGGACGAGGAGCGCATGAACGCTGCGGCACAATGCCTTGTCGGCAAGCAAGATTTTCGCTCGTTTTGCGCCAAAAGCCCCGAGGGGATACCATCCGACACCGTGCGGAGAATTTACGCGGCATCGGTATGGCGCGAGGGGGAATTTGTCAACTTCGCAATAACCGGCGACGGGTTTTTATACAAGATGGTTAGGATAATAAGCGGAACGCTCATCGATATAGGAGCGGGGCGAACACCTGCGGATGCTATGCCGGACATAATTGCAGCTAAGGAGAGAGTCAAGGCCGGACCAACCGCAAAATCTAAAGGGTTGACGCTAAGCCGTGTTTTTTACGACGAAGAGGATATATTTTAGATGGACAAACTGACGATAAAGGGCAACTTTTGCTACTGCGACGAGGGGGCAAATCTGCACTGCAAACTCGGCTATCTTGTCGTGGAGGGCGATCGTTGTTTGGGCATATTTGACACACCGCCACAGGGCGCAAACGAGGTGGTCGACTATGGGGATGCGCTGATATTGCCCGGATTTACCGACATGCACACCCACGCCTCGCAGTACGCTTTTCGCGGTGTTGCGACGGACATGCAACTCATAGACTGGCTGAACACCTATGCGTTTGCCGAGGAGGCGAAGTTTGCGGATACAGACTACGCAAAGTCGGTGTACGGTGACTTCGTTTCGGAGTTAAGGCGCGGTGTAACGACCCGTGCAGTGCTATTTGCAACGGTGCACACCGAGGCGGCGCTAGTGCTGTCGGACCTGCTGGAGCAGAGCGGTCTTATCACCTACGTCGGCAAGGTCAACATGGACAGAAACTGCCCTGAAACTTTATGCGAACCGTCGGCGGAACACTCTGCACAGCAGACGTTGCGATGGCTTCAGCAGGTTGAAAGGCGTGGTTACAAGCGCACAAAACCGATAATAACGCCGCGTTTTATTCCGTCCTGCACCGACGAGCTGTTGCACAAACTTGGCGAGATGGCGGCGCAGGGCAAGCTTGCCGTGCAGTCCCACCTCTCCGAGAACACCGCCGAAGGAGAGTGGGTCATGCGCCTGTGTGAGGGCATTGAGTTCTACGCGCAAGGCTACGACGGCTACGGGTTGCTAAACGAGCATCTGCCGACCGTCATGGCGCATTGCGTTTTCAGCAGCGACGAGGAACAAGTGCTACTAAAGAAAAAATGCGTAACGGTGGCGCACTGCCCTACGTCCAACGCAAACCTGTCGTCCGGCATAGCGCCGATACAACGCATGTTACGCGCCGGACTTAAAGTGGGGCTTGGCACCGATGTCGGTGGCGCGGACAGTTACTGCATGTTGCGTCAGCTGTCCGATGCAATAAAAATGAGCAAGCTTTACAGCCTGTACGTTGACAACACCGAGCAACCGTTGAGTGTTGCGCAGGGGTTGTACATGGCGACGCTGGGTGGCAAGGACTTTTTTGGCAATGTGGGTAGCTTTCTGCCGAACTACGTGTTCGATGCCGTCGTCCTTGACGACAGTCGCCTGACACAGGGCCGAGAGTACTCGCTGGAAGACAGGCTTGCGCGCGCGATTAATCTTTCAGAAAAGTGCCCTGTTGTTGCAAAGTATGTGGCAGGGGAGTCAATTGACATGCATAATTGAGGCAAACATTCCCGATTATCTACCCTCTGTCGGGGGGATTAGGTAATCAAAAAAATATCAGGTCTGACGGTTTTAATATGGGGGAGATTAAAATGAGCAACAAAACAAAAAGGGTGATAGCGATTTTGCTATGCATTGCTCTGCTTGGCGGGCTGGTGTTCAGCACGCTGTGGTCGATACTTTATATGTTATAAACAAACCACTCTAAAATCCAAACAGCCCGACTGTAAAATGTAATTTTACCGGCGCCGTCTTTGCGTGAATTTCGAAGTGGTTCGACTAGATAACGGGCGATGTGCTGCTGTTGCATTCGTAAATTAACCATTTGTAATTAAACAGGAGATTATAACATTATGTATAAACTTGGAGTGATAGGTTTAGGACACATGGGCAGTGCGCTTGTCAAAGGAGCAGTTGACGGCGGTGCGCTTTGCTGTGGAGATATACTTGTATCGGAGCTGTCGCCACAGCGCCGTGAATATGCGCAAAATCAAGGCTATGCGCTGGCTGACAACTTTGCCGAGCTTCGAAAAAACAGCAAGTACATATTGCTTGCCGCGCCGCCGCAAGTCATGAAGGACATACTCTCTCAACTGGCAGAATGTGAGGGGGCACCACAGCAGGTAATCATCACCGTTGCGGCGGCTATATCGCCGGACTACATTAGCAGTAGATTGGACACAGTGCCGGTAATTGGTATAATGACAGGTGCACCTCTGCTTATCGGCAAGGGCGCAACAGCGCTTTGCGGCACCAATAATGTACCGCAAAGTGACATGGATTACGTTAAAAGTCTGTTTAACAGCGTCGGTATCACCGCCGAGGTCACACCGCAACAGCTTATGTCGGTGGTTCCGGCAAACGGCTCCTCACCGGCATATGTCTACTATTTTATACACTGCATTGCAAACGCGGTCTCACAGCGTGGTGTCGACTACGAGGAGGCGCTAAAACTCACGGCGCAGACGTTTATCGGCTCGGCACAATTGCTTTTGCAATCCGACAAGTCCGCACCGGAGCTTGTGGATGCTATCTGCACCCCGGGTGGTCTCACGGCGCAGAGCATGGAGGTTTTCCACGCAGCCGATATCGAAAACATCATAAAACAGGCGTGCGATGCTTGCATCGACCGCGGTTATGAGATACAAAAAAGCATAGAACAGGACTGATACAACCATGTCAAATCGTTACAATCAACTGCTTTCCAACACACTGCTGTTCTCACTTAGCACATTCAGTTCTAAATTGCTTGTGTTTTTTTTGTTACCCCTTTATACCTACGTGCTGTCTACAGAGTCCTACGGCATTGTCGACATGTTGGTGCAAACTGCAAACCTACTGCTACCTATGGTTTCCATTGGCATTATGCACGCCGTTATCCGCTTTGGTATCGACAAGGACTACGACTCAAAACAGGTGTTTTCCGGCAGTGCTATTGTGCTACTGCTAGGTCTGTGCGTTTTTGCGCTTTTAATGCCTCTGTCCGGCCTTATCGACTACATCGACGGCTATGAGCTGATATTATTCTTATATGTAACCTTTGCACTTCTGCGCTCGCTCTGTTCGCAGTTTGTGCGCTCACAGGGGCACACGCGGCTATACGCACTGGACGGCTTGCTCTCCACCGTCTACACCGTCAGCCTTAACGTAATTTTCCTGCTCGTTTTGCAGCTTGACATACTAGGCTACATGCTTGCCATCATCGTTGCGGACAGCATGTCCTGTGTGTTTTTGCTTTTGACCGCCAAATTGTACCGCTTCTTTGCGCTTAAAAGCATAAACGGCAAACTGATGAAAAGCATGGTGCGTTACTCACTGCCACTTATACCCACGCAGATTTTCTGGTGGATAACAAACGTGTCGGACAGGTTTTTTGTCACCGCTATTTTAGGCGCATCACAAAACGGTATATATGCCGCCGCGTACCGCATACCGACTGTCATATCAATATTTTCCACAATTTTCATAGAGGCATGGCAACTGTCCGCCATCGGCGAAAAGGATGCAAAAGACCGAAAAAATTTTTTCACCGAGGTGTTTACATCGCTGCAAAGTTGTTGTTTTGTCGCCGCCGCCGGGCTTATCATGTTGTGTAAGTTTGTAATGAGCTTTTTGGTGGACGACAAGTTTTTTACAGCATGGCAGTACATACCGGCGCTTGTCATAGCAACGGTTTTTTCTTGCCTCGGGTCATTTATGGGCAGTATTTACACGGTGGAAAAACGAAGCGGCGCGACACTTTTAACCATGCTTGCCGGCGCGGTGACAAATATTGTACTTAACCTTCTGCTCATACCGACATTCGGGCTGTACGGCGCGGCCATCGCTACCGCGTTGAGCTATGTTGTGGTTTTTGTCATTCGTGTCGTGGATACGCGCGCCAAACTTGATTATACCAAAAGTTTAAAATTGCTAGTTTTCAACTTGTTGTTGGTTTCCGTAATAGCCTCCGTAGTGACGTTGCAATTACCCTGTTCCGCAGTTGTAGGTTGGGCGCTGACCGCCGCCCTCATAGCGGTGAATGTTCGTGGACTGCTTAGCATATTAAAGGTAGTGTTGAAAAGGGGGGCGAGGAGCAGCTGACCCTCCCCTGCTAAAAACGATACAAAAAGAGGTGTACATGAAAGAAATACATGTAAAAAAGCTGACAGCATCGGCAAAACTGCCGGTTTATGCCAGCGAGGGTGCGGCGGCGGCGGATATCTGCGCCGATTGCCCCGGCGGCGTGCTCGTCCCTGCCGGTGGCAGAGAGCTTGTCGGCACCGGCATAGCTATCGCTCTGCCATCCTCGGACTACGTTGCACTGGTGTTTGCGCGCAGTGGCCTTGCATCTAAGCAAGGTATCGCCCTGTCCAACGGTGTGGGTGTTATCGACAGCGACTACCGCGGCGAGTTAAAGGTGGCTTTGCAAAACACTTCCGACACAGCGGTCATTATTGAACACGGTCAGCGTATTGCCCAACTTGCAATTGTACCGATAGTACACGGCGATTTTATCGAGGCAAAAAGTCTGCCGGTCACCAAAAGAGGCGCCGGCGGATTTGGGTCAACAGGTTTAGAATAAACGTATTGTTATTTAATTGCTTTTTTATACATTTTGTCATATTTGGCGTATAGAATAGCGTACACGGCAATCATCACAAGACTCATAATCCACGAGCCGCCGCGTAACAGCGCAAACGGTGTCTCGAATAAAAAACTGTAAAGGAACTCCGTGCCGTTTAACTCCCACAGACCGGGGGTGACGTACCAACCTTTTGGGTTGAAAAAGTATGCGAGGTTGCCGCCTGTCGAGTTTAGCGTAATGACGAACAGCCCGAAAAACACGACAAGTGGGGCTAAGCACGTGTCTGAAAGGCGGCGATATCTGCCGGCGCGCGAGTATGCGTCGGAAAAGATGTCGTCGCTTTTTTTGCCTTGCTGTAAAAAGTACTGCGTGCCGGAATGTTTTGTGCCGGCAAGAAGTTTCCAACCGCTGTCCGCAAAGAGCGTCTTGTAGCTCTCAAACTCGCTGTCATTTGTAAATGTTCGGTAATCGACACGAACGGTGGCAGTCTTGTCATCACAGTGCTGAAATTCGTATAACCATGACTTTTTTGTCAGCACGTACCCCTTTTCCAACATGCTCTGCAACCAACGCTCTTCCTTTGAAAAGTCGACAAAATATTTAAACACTTTCACTTGTTTTCTCCTCTTTAAAAATCGTATCAGCGACTGCTATCATCATTTTCAAGCGCTCACAGTCCGCAAGTAGAACTTCATCTCCACTTTGCGTTATCGTGTACATCTTACGACGTGGATCGGTGCTTGACACCTCTTTTATCAGCTTTTTTTTAAGTAGGTTGTCGATAGCACCATACATTGTGCCGGCGGCAATGCGTACCTCACCACCGCTCAGGCGCTCCACCTCCTGCATGACAGCGTAGCCGTGGCTCGGGTTTTTTAGTGCAAGCAGGACATAAAATACCGTTTCGGTCAGTGGCAGGTGTTTTAATCGTGACAAAACAAATCCTTTCATATATAGCAATACTGTATAGTTGTATTATATATCGTACAACTGTATATGTCAAGAGTTTTTTGATAAGTGACCGCAATATAATAAGCCACTCCCACTGATCTGCGGGGAGTGGCATGTTAATTGCGGTGGCAAAACCGAAACAAACTGTATTAATTCCGATTGGCGCGGCCGAAGTTAAGCGAAATTTATGCGGTCAAAGCGTGTTGGTTTTAACTTAATAAGCTATATAACCTCATCAGGTGGTTGACCCTCATGCAGTGCCCATTTACATTCCGACATTGCAAAATCGGTGAATGTTGCCTTAAAGGAGCCATCCTCGGGACTGCATGCATAGACTCCAAAGCTTACGACCTCGCCAACTTCAAACATATGACATATTCTAATATGTTCGTACTTTTCACCGTCAAAAGAGCGCTCTACACAAAAATCGCTATCTCGGCGGCTCAGTCGAAACCATATTGTTGAAATGTCGGCGGATACGGCGGTTGTCGACCAATCGGAGTAGCCGTTGTTGGTGACAACAGCACCCAAAAACCCGGTTGTTTCGTCACCGTACTCCACCGATGCTTTTATCCAGTTTTCGCTGTTTTGATAAAGTATTATGCCGGCTTGGTCAAAGTTGTTTTTACCCACAAACTGCACCTTAACATCAAAGGAAAACTCCTTTTCAGCGGTGTTTGTCTGTAGCATCGGCGCGTTGTCGTTTCGGAACTTGTAGTAGGTTCTCTGCCACAGATCCGTTCCGCTTTCGGTGGTTATTTCAATTTTATCCTCCAAAACGGAGTACTGTTTCGGCTCGTTTGTCCACTGCAATTTCTTTGTGTCAAATTTCATTAGCATTACTCCTTAACAAAAATCATCGCGTTTATCGTCATGGTTTGGTTGCCGTACTTGTACTGCATACCGGATTTTTCGCACTCACGGCTGACAAAAAGGCCGCACGCCTCCATGCTGGGGCTGAGCTCATCCGGAAAACGGCACGGCGCATCGGGGTATGTACAGCTCTCACACTTATCACACCCGTCCATGCCCATTGCCAAAACCTTTTTGTCCGTGCCTCTGAGCTGCCTTGCAAGTGTGTTTAGACTGTCTCGACATCGACGGCTTGCAAGCTGTATGGCATCCCAGTCAAAATCATCCTCCATCTGCTCCGTCGCCTGAAGTATCATGCCGTAATCGTAGCTTAAAACGTGTTGTTTTATCTCGTTAAGCGTGCCACATGCCGGCGGACATGCCCAACTTTTGCCGTATTTGCCACACCGATTGTCCTCACACATTCCTCTTATCTCAGGCAAAAATTCAAGGGTGCTTATGTCGGCAAACCCTGCGTGGTCAAAGCCTGCCTGCAACGCCATGTCCACCGTTAATGTTTTATTTTCACTGTTCATAATTCGCCCTTTTACACAATCAATTGCCCGTGTCCCTACTTTTTTCTTGCTAAATATAACACAAATGCTGCGATTACCGCCACAACTGCAACGATAACCCCTAAAATTAGCGGTACGGATGGGCTACCGGTTACAAATATTGCGGTTGGACCGTCCGCACCGCCGATAACTGCCACATCGCCTGTATGTGTGCACCCGAGAAGCGTAACTGATAACAAGATTGCCATCAAAAACAGTTTTTTCATTTCAATCTTTCCCGACCAGAGCCTATTGTTGCGCCCCGTTTATAATGTACGTGAATACCTTGTCGACAACAAGCAGCATCTCCTCCAATGACGAGGAGTTATTTACGAGGTTTGCCACATGTAGCGGATCATAGGACACATTGCTCTCACCGCCGTTTTGCAGTTCCGCAAAACAAAAGCCGTATGCAATAAGCTCCACCTGCTTTTTAATTTCGTCCTCGCTGTAGCAGCAGGTGTAGTCCAGGTTGCTCAAAAATATGTGAAGCTTTTCAAAAGCCACCGTGGTATCCGTTTCGTTTTTAAAAAAATCTCCGTAGATGTCAGGCAATCGATCCTGTGTTTTTATCGCCTTGTAAAAGTGCTGGTTTGATGAGACAAAAAAGTATTTGCGTGCCGTATCTCGCACCTGATCTATCATCTCTGCAAGGTCTTTGCCGTTTGTGCCGGTGTATGTTCCGTAGGACAGCTTTGCGCCGGGCACTTGCCGGACAAGGTTTTGCGTTAACGTGGTCAGTTGCCCCTCTGTTTTAACCGCGTTTATAAGGTAGATCAGTATGCCGTCCGCTGTACAAAAATGCTCGCGCACGTCGTCGCCGAAAAGCGCGCGCATCTCCTCCGATATCATTTCAACGTAAAAACCCTCCCGTGACGGGCGGTAATCCTTTACCTTTTTGATATACATGCCCAGTGCAGTGTAGCTTGCAACGTGATTTTGTGACAGCTCCGTACGCTTGTCAAAAAGGCAGTCCTGCAGCACACTGCCACGCGCGTGCGGTTGTCCTGCAAGCTTTATCCCCTCTCGTCTGCAAACTCGCTCCAACAGGTCACAAAGAGTAAAACTCTTAATCTGCGGTTTTAAAATATAGTCGTACACCCCAAACCCAAAGCACTTTTTGACCTCATTAAGTTTGTCATAGTCGCAAAGCACTATAATAGGCTTTTTCGGATAGCGCGCCCTTAGCTCTTTTATCGTCTCCGAGCCGTTGTTATTGTGAATACCTATATCGTATAATATAATCTGTGGATTATGTGCCTCAATCTCGTTAAAGCACTTGCGTTTTCCCGTAACACTTGCTACCAATTCAAAGCGATGGTTATTGTCTTGCAGTATATACTCTGTTGCTTGCAGTACAAACGAATCGTTTTCTGCTATGATAATTTTGCATTTATTCATTTTTGCTCCGCCAAACATGATATATTATGTCGAAATATATTATAACACAAAAACTGTCAAAATTATATAGTTTTTTATTGATATTTTAAACATTTTTAATAGTTTATTTTTTTTGCAATGCAATGTATAAATTATGGTTAACTTTTGGATAGAATTGTCGCATTATAATTTAATTTTTCAATCTTTGTTCCATTTTGGACTATTCCCCCTATAGATGGCAGTGGGGTGCCCAAAACACATAAGCCTTTAGTTTAAGTTGTAGCCGATGATTGAGGTGGCGCATTTAAAATATGTTAGGTTGGCACAATATTATATTCATAACATATTTGCTATTGCAAAAATAATTGCAAAGTGATATTATGGGTGTGTCAATATAATAAGCCGAGAGGATCTATTTTTATGGACATTTTAACACAGTTGCAACAACCGCAAATATACAAAATTAACCGCCTTGATGCTCACTCCGACCATAAATTTTACAGCACGTTGCAAAACATGCAAAACGACAACGACACCCTGCACACCTCGCTGAACGGCATGTGGCGCGTCAAGTACAGCAAGCGACTTTGCGATCGCCCTGCGGAATTTTACCGTGACGATTTTCCACTGACTGACTTTTCCGACATTGCCGTGCCGGGTCACGCGGAATTGCAGGGGTTTGGCGACATTCAATACGTCAACACTCAGTACCCGTGGGACGGAAAAGCCGATCTCGCACCCCCAAGCATTGATGTAAACGACAGTCCTGTGCTGTCCTATGTACGCTTTTTTGACCTGCCGTCCGACTACAAAGATAAGCGAGTTTGTATTAATTTTAACGGTGTGGAGCAGGCATTTTCGCTGTACCTAAACGGCGAGTATATAGGCTTTGCACAGGATACCTTTACGCCGTCGCACTTTGACCTTACTCCCTATATTAAGGAACGCGACAATCGGCTGTGCGTCGAGGTCTACAAGCGCACCTGTTTCGGTTGGATAGAGGATCAGGATTTTTTCAGGTTTTGCGGTATATTTCGCGACGTGACGCTGTACGCAAAACCGCAGGTGCACGTTGAGGATTTGTTTGTCATACCCACCGTCGATGAAAGTTTGAGTTACGGCGAGCTTACCGTCAAGGTTAAGCTGTCCGGCACCGACAAGCCGCGTCTGGGGGTGACATTGATACACCCTGATGGCGGCACGGTTTTTGACGACGAGCCGACTTTCATCGCCGTTTCAACACCGTCGATAGAGCCGGCGGAAAACGAGGGCACATACCTCGTCGCGCCGGTCATACCGGTAAAAAGCGTGGAACTCTGGGATAAATACTGCCCAAACCTGTACACATTGGTGCTTAAGGTGTATGACGATAACGGCGATGTGAGCGAGTATGTGTGCCAGCCGATTGGTTTTCGCCGTTTTGAGAAAAAGGGCACCGTGCTGTACCTAAACGGCAAAAAACTGATAATAAACGGTGTTAATCGCCACGAGTGGCACGCCGCAAAGGGCAGGGCGATTAGCGCCGAGGACATGCGCGCCGACATAGAGGTTTTCAAACGCAACAACATCGACAGCACGCGCACCAGCCACTATCCAAACAACAGCTTGTGGTACGAGCTGTGCGACACAAACGGCATCACCGTCATGGACGAGGTGAACATGGAGTCACACGGCACCTGGCAACGCAACAATCAGGTATTTGTCAAGGACAACGTGCCGGGCAGTATTCCGCAGTGGCGCGATGTCACCATCGACCGCGCGGTGTCAATGTTCGAGCGCGATAAAAACCACCCATCCATACTGTTCTGGTCCTGCGGAAACGAGTCCTATGTCGGTGACAACCTGCTTGCCATGTCGGAGTACTTCCGTCGCAAGGATCCCTCACGCGTGGTGCACTACGAAGGTTGCTTTCACAACATGGAGTTTGGCGCAATCAGCGACGTCGAGAGCCGCATGTACGCCTATCCGGCCGAGGTGGAGGAATACGTCGCGCACTCCCCTGCCAAGCCGTTTTTGCTGTGCGAATTTATGCACAACATGGGAAATTCCATCGGCGGTTTTGAGAGCTACATAAACCTTTACAAATACGATGCGTACCACGGCGGCTACATCTGGGACTACATGGATCAGGCGCTGTACACCACCGTTCGCGGCGAGCGCGTGCTCGGCTACGGCGGTGACTTCGGCGAGCGCCCGACCGACTACAACTTTTCCGGCAACGGCATTGTCTTTGCCGACCGCACCGAAAAACCCGCCATGCAGGAGGTGCGTTTTTGGTATCAATCGCCGGAAAAACGCGCAGAACACCTGTCAAAAAACGATCCCCTGTGCGTGGCAACCCCTGTACCTCCGTGTAAAAAACAGGTGCAATTGATAGAGGGCAACCTGCACTACGGTGTTGTGGGCAAGGGGTTTAAAATACTTTTTTCCACTGTTAAAGGTGGTCCTGTGTCGATGAACTTCGGCGGGCACGAGTGGTTGCAGAGCGCCATAAAGCCCACCTACTGGCGCGCGCCGACGGAAAACGATTCCTTTAACGACTTTACACAGTTGAGCGGTGGGTGGTCGGCGGCGGATAGGTACAGCGTCAGCACCGACATGAGTGCAAAAATGCAGGGCGAGTGCGCCGTTATAGCCTACACATACGACACATTGCAGGGCAACACCTCAACCGTGACCTATACCGTCGACGGCTACGGCAGCATGTCGGTGGAGGCGGTTTTCAACGGCAAAGAGGGGCTGCCACAGCTGCCGCTCTTCGGTTTGCAGATGGTAACACCCGAACCGCTGGAACGCTTTAACTATGTCGGCTACAGTGGCGAGACCTACCCCGACCGCTACAAAGGGGGTGTGTACGGCACCCACTCGGCGTTTGTCAGTGAGCAGTTGCCGCCCTACCTTGTTCCGCAGGAGTGCGGCTGTCACAGCTACAGCAAGGCTTTCACGTTGCAGGGCAAAAACGGCCACAGGCTTTGCTTTACCGCCGAACAGGACTTCCACTTTTCGGTACTTCCTTACAGCACCGCTCAACTGGAAGAAGCATGGCACAAGTACGAACTTCCGGCGGTCACGCGGACTTATGTGCGTGTGCTGGCGGCGATGCGCGGTGTGGGCGGTATCCAGACTTGGGGCGCAGATGTCGAGCCGCAGTATCATGTTGACGCGACCAAGGACATAGTGTTGAGGTTTGAGGTGCGTGGGTTTTAAAGGCAAAATGTACAATTTTGTTACACTTTTTATTACTTCCCCCACCTCCGGCGGGGGGAAGTAATAAAAAGAACATCATTTTTTGTGCAAATCGACAATGATTTCCACAGATGCGATAATATCATTATATTGTATTAGTTAGATATATTTTGTAGAGGTAAAGACATTGCGGCGGCAAATGGTCATTTCGTTGATTTATTATTCATCCCTACATACTTAATAGTGTTTATTAAAGCCATTAAAATTAAAATATGTAATACTATGTGATACAAGTCCGGAACATATCTTTCTGTTTGTGGAATTAGTTTAATTGTATCTGCAAAATATCTATTTTTGCCATCCCACGGTCCAAATATAGTAAAGTACCAATGAAAATAAATTTGAGTTAAAAACCAAACAGATAACCATATTGGCAGGACTAATTTCCATCTCCCTTTCAGACATGCAAAACTTACTAAGGCGATTAAGTAAATAATGAGAAATATTCCATCATCTTTATATGCTTGCGATACCAACACACTATTTCCAATAGTAAAGCCTGTCATATCAAGAAAAAACCACGTTAATAATGGTATATTAAAAACAATTGCCTTTTGTATGTTTTTGTTCACTTTACAAGTTCTCCATTTATTATAGTTTTTCAAGTTGAATGACTATACATATTGTACTATAAAAAAATGCGAGTTTCAACAAAAATAATATAAGTATATGGACAGTATTAGGGAAAAATTAGGACGCAATTACATTTTCTCTTATGTGCAAAATGCACACATCCATAGACATTTCACACTGTTTTTTATCCATGTGCACAAGTGCATGTTATAATGTACTCAGTAAAACACATGAGAGGTGCACTATGATTACATTATTGAAAAAAGTGGCAGGTCTTTTTGTAGGGGCGACGCTGTTGCTGAGCGGTTGTGCCGTGTCGGCGCAGTCGGCTGAGGAGCCGGCAACCCCGACCGCCGACCCTGTCGACACGGAAAGGTTGATGGAGGACAACAACCTTAAAGAAATTTATTTTGCAGGAGGCTGTTTTTGGGGCGTGGAGGAGTTTTTTGCGCGCAAGTCCGGTGTTTATGAGTCCATTTCCGGCTATGCCAATGGTCATACCGACAACCCGACCTATGAGGAGGTCATAACGCAAAGAACTGGCCATGCCGAGACGGTACAGGTGCTGTATGACCCCGAGGTTGTTACACTGCAACAGCTCATCGACGACTATTTTGCCATTATCGACCCGACAAGTGTTAACAAACAGGGCAACGATGTCGGCACTCAATACCGCACCGGCATTTACTATGTAGATGAGGCGGAGCAAGAGCTTATACAGAGCGCTATAGACGAGTTACAACAGCAATACAGTGACCCAATAGCGGTAGAGGTACAGCCACTGGACAACTTTACCGCGGCTGAGGACTATCACCAGGATTATCTAAAAAAGAACCCCGGTGGATACTGTCATATAGACCTTGACTCCTCGGTGGCCATAGCGGCTGAGGACTACACCCTGCCGACCGACGAGGAGATCAAGGAGCAGTTGACGGCAGAGCAGTACGATGTCACGCAGCACGAGGGCACCGAAAAGCCTTTCAGCCACCCTTACAACGACAACAAGGAATTAGGCATTTATGTCGACATCGTAACCGGCGAGCCACTGTTCTCCTCACAAGACAAGTTTGACAGCGGCACAGGTTGGCCGAGTTTCACGCGTCCTATCATTGACGAGGTTGTGACCGAAACGGCGGATAACAGTCTTTTTGTCGAGCGCACCGAGGTACGCAGTCGCGTTGGTGACAGCCACTTAGGTCACGTGTTCGATGACGGTCCTGCGGACGACGGCGGCCTACGCTACTGCATAAACGGCGCATCGCTGAAATTCATCCCCTATGACGAAATGCAGGAACAAGGGTACGGACATCTTATGCATCTGTTCATCGGCGAGGTGGGCGGAATTTAAAAGTTTTATTGTCACTCAACCTCAAAGGCGATACAGAATTAACCGTTAGAAATTTCGCCTATTAAGGCAGAGAATCCACATACTTTCGGCTGTTTTTACTAAGCCACCGGATTGCTAATTTTACTGATGGTAAGAGCGAAACTTGCTTTGTGCACTGCAATTGACGTGTGCGAGATAGGTGGATATATGTCGGCAGTATGCCTTGGTGCATTTTGATTTAACAAATCGAGCACCTGTTGCAACGCAGGAAACGGCAAGTTTGAACCCTTATAGTCTGCATTTTGGAATGTTACAATTTATACACTAGGAGGTTACATGACATCTATACTGTTTATCTGCCACGGCAACATCTGCCGCAGTACAATGGCGGAGTTTGTTCTAAAGGATATTGTACAAAAACGTGGTGTCGGGGAGCAATTTCATATTGAAAGTGCCGGCACCAGCCGTGAGGAGATTGGCAGTGACACGCACCACGGCACAAGGCGCGTGCTTGATAAGCACGGTGTAGGTTACACAAAAAGGGCGGCAAGGCAGGTAACACCGCGTGATTACGAGGGTTTCGATCTGCTTGTCTGCATGGATTCTCAAAACCTGCGTAACCTTGCCCGCATTATCCGTAACGACCACGATGGCAAAATATCAAAGTTATTGGATTTCACCGAGCGTGACGCTGATATCGCCGACCCGTGGTATACCGGCAACTTTGATGAGACATATGCCGATGTGGTGCAGGGCTGTGAGGGATTGTTGCGGCATTTGGGGTATTGAGGATATAGTCTTTCAACTTAAAAACTTCCCCTCCCGCCTAAGGCGGGAGGGGAAGTTTTTATCCTGTTTTGTGGTATACAGCGCTATTCCTCCTCGGTGGTGTCGGAAGAATCCTCACTCGAGCTTGTCTCGGTGTCGGTGCTATCCGCGCTTGTAGTCGATGTTGAGCTACTTGAAGAGCTAGCGCTCTCACTCATCTCGTTTTCCACCTGTATTTCACTCACGCGCTCATCAAGCAGTGCACCCTCGTCCGCAACTGTAACCTCCTCAGAGGTAGTCTGCGACTGTGAGGTGGCCTCCGGTTGCTTTTCGCTCTCCTGCACCGAGTATATAAAGTAGCTGTTACCGCTGCGCTTGAGCACATAGTTCATATACTTTATCGGCAGGTTTTCCTTGCCTATATTGCCGAGGGACGAGCCTGGCGGCAACAGATAACCAACGGTCAGTGTTTTAAGCTCACCGTCGTTGTCGATGTTCTCGACCACCGGTATATATGTTGTAAGCTGTGCGGTGATGGGTATGATATACGCTTGCTTTTCTGCGTCAAATACAAATTCAAGACCACTGTCGGTGAACGTCTCGTGCTTCGGAGTGTAGTCCGGGCCAAACAGGGTGCGTGCCCAACCGTCAACAACCGACACAGGCAGGTAGGGTGCGCCGTACTCGGTTCGCTCCAGTGCCGTGCTGTCCTCTTTGGAGAATGCAAGCCAAATAGCCGCCTGCACCAGTGTATCCTGTGAGGCATCTTGCGGTGTCGCAAACGGCAACGGATCAAGTTGCATCAGCGGTGCGATAAATTCCTCGTACTCGGCGCGCTCGTCACTGTCGTCCAGTATAGCGCCCACTATCGCACCGGTGGACATGAGTATAAATGCCACGCCTAGCACCATAAGCAGTACCACAACCGCGCCTATAAGCGTGCGGCGCGATCTGCGAGCCTCTCTTTTTTGTTTTTCGCTCTTTGCCATAAATTTTTTATCCTTTTGTCTTAAGCTAGTACCGTCACAAGTGTTCAGCCGGCCGCTTTTAGCGGTATTTCCGACTTACTTGGCGCTACTTGCTAACTTGTTCAGCCACTCTTCGTTGTCGAGGTACCAGCAGATAGTTTTAACGATACCCTGCTCAAACGGTGTCTTTGGCGACCAACCCAGAGCCTTGTTGATCTTTTCGGGGTCGATGCCGTAACGACGGTCGTGACCTTTTCTGTCTTCAACGTAGGTAATGATGTCGGTGCTGATTGTGTTGTCATAACGGTTTGCCAGTTCTTCGATGATGGTGTTGACAATCTGAATGTTTGTGCGCTCATTGTGACCGCCGATGTTGTACACCTCACCGAGCCCGCCACCGTCGATGACGAGTTTTATCGCCACGCAGTGATCTTCGACATACAGCCAGTCGCGCACGTTGAGCCCGTCACCGTAGACCGGTAGCGGTTTTTTGCCTTTTGCATTCTCAATCATAAGCGGGATAAGCTTCTCGGGGAACTGGAACGGACCGTAGTTGTTGGAGCAACGCGTTACGTTGACCGGCAGTTTAAATGTGTCAAAGTAGGCAAGCGCCAGCATGTCCGCAGAGGCTTTGGATGCGCTGTAGGGCGAATGTGGGCAAAGAGGTGTCTGCTCGGTAAAAAAGCCCTCGTCGCCGAGACTTCCGTAAACCTCGTCGGTGGAAACCTGTAAGAACTTCACGCCGTCGCGGTATGTATCGTCGCCGACAGACCAAGCCTTGCGCGCCGCGTTGAGCAGTGAGGTTGTACCAAGCACGTTTGTCTTGATGAAAATATCGGGGTCAGATATACTGCGGTCGACGTGGCTTTCCGCCGCAAAGTTGACAACAAAGTCGATGTCGTGCTCTGTCATGAGCTTTTCGCACAGCGCGTTGTCGCAGATGTCACCTTGCACAAACACGTGGCGCGGGTCGTCCTTTATCTCGTTTAAGTTGTCGAGGTTGCCGGCGTAGGTCAGCTTGTCAAGGTTGACAATTTTAATGTCCTTGAATGTTTTGAGCATGTAGATTACAAAGTTAGAGCCGATAAAACCGGCACCGCCTGTGACAAGATAATTTTTATTCATATTTTTCTCCTTTTTCTTATGCGGCAGGCAAGTACAAAACGAACTTGCGACTAATTGCCAAAAAACTAATGGTTTAAGATTTGTGTTGTTTCCGACTAGATAATTTGCTTTAACTCGCAAAGAAATAGCCATGTATTTGTATTGCAAATTGATAATATTCGTTCACTATTCACCTTAGTCCCTAGTGCCACGTGTTTTACACGTTACTATTATGTGGGTGTGGTGCAAACTGCTGACTAACCGTCTAAACTTTCACGCATTTCTTCTATATAAGCCGCTATGGCATCTTTCCACGGACGCATATCATCACCAACCGTCAGCGCCAACATGGTGTTACTGAGCACCGAATAAGCCGGCCGCTTTGCCGGGGTCTTGTACTGCTCACTGCTACAGGGGCGCACGTCAATGTCAGAGCCGTAAAGGCGCAGTATCTCGGTGGCGAAACCATGCCAGTTGGTGCTGTGCTTGCCCACGCAGTGATAGATTCCGTAATGCTGTGTCAGTGCCATTTTCAGCAGATGAAACGCTAAATCCTCAGCGTTTGTCGGGCAACCGTACTGGTCGTCAACGACGTTTAAAAACTCCTTTGTCTTGCTCAGCGCAACCATTGTGCGGACAAAATTTTTGCCGGTGCGCCCGTAAAGCCACGCCGTGCGCACGATAAAGTAGCTCTCGCAAAAGGAGGCAACGTATTGCTCGCCGAGTAGTTTTGTGCGTCCGTAAGCTGTGCACGGTGCCGGCAGAGATGCTTCGGTGTACGGCTTATCCGCAACGCCGTCGAACACGTAGTCCGTCGAAGCGTGCACCAACTTTGCCCCCACACGCCTTGCCGCCATAGCGAGATTTCTCGGTGCTATGGCGTTGCCACTCATTGCGGATTCAATATCGCTTTCACAGCCGTCCACGTTAGTGTAAGCCGCGCAGTTAAATATTACATCCGGCATTTGCTGTTCGACAAAGGCAAGCGTTTGCTCGGTGTCAGCGACGTTGAGTGTGTCGATATCCACACCGACAACCTCTGCATCTTTGTACAGCTCAGGCAGTTCGCCCAGTGCACAGCTGCCGTTTTTCAACTGTAACGCCAACTCGGTACCGAGCTGTCCTTTGTTGCCTACAATAAGTATTTTCATAATTTCCTCATTTTATTTTATAATAGTTAGCTAACTTGAAAAATGCCACAAGTTTGTCGAGCAGAAATTCTGCCTATCAAGACAGAGGACTGAATAATACTGCCGTATTACGATTGACGACACCGAAGATAAGCGGAATCACTGCCGGGAAGATGTGGTGGTTTTTAAGTTTAATGACTATATTGTGTGGTTGGCGACGTTAACAAGATATTTGCCGTACTCCGTCTGCTTTAAACCGTCGGCAAGGTGCAAAAGTTGATCCTTGTCGATAAATTTCTGATGATATGCAATCTCCTCAAGGCAGGCTATGTACAACCCTTGACGTGTCTGCACCGCCTCGACAAAGTTTGCCGCCTCGAGCATTGCGCGGTGGTTGCCGGTGTCAAGCCAAGCCATGCCGCGCCCGAACAGCTCGACACGCAACTGACCCATTTCAAGGTAAGCGTTGTTGACAGAGGTAATCTCTATCTCGCCGCGCGCCGATGGCTTGACATTCTTGGCTATGTCAACAACGCGGTTGTCGTAGAAATATAATCCCGGCACTGCGTAGTTGCTTTTGGGCACTTGTGGCTTTTCTTCAATGCTGATAACGTTGCCGTTGTCGTCGAACTCCACAACGCCGAACTCGCGCGGATTGCTGACATGGTATCCGAAGATAGTGCCGCCCTCCTTGCGGTTTGCCGCCGCCACAAGGCGACTGGTAAAACCATAGCCGTAAAAAATGTTATCGCCGAGCACAAGTGCCGCGCCCTCGCCTGCCAAAAATTCCTCACCGACGATAAAAGCATCGGCAAGACCACGAGGTGCCGTCTGAACAGCGTAGGAAAACTCCATTCCCAAGCGCGAACCGTCGCCGAGCAACGCTTTAAAACCGTCAATGTCGCGTGGTGTGGATATGATAAGCACCTCACGGATGCCGGCAAGCATAAGTGTCGACAGTGGATAGTAGATCATCGGTTTGTCATAGATGGTGAGCATCTGCTTTGAAACTGCCAATGTGGACGGGTACAAACGCGTACCTGCGCCACCTGCTAAAACTATACCTTTCATCGTTTACCTCTTTTTGTTTTATTTTTCGGTGGAATAACCCCCCACCGCAAAAAATACCTAAACATGCTGTTTAGCTGTAGGTAGAAGTGCCAGCCGAACTTTCTCGCCTTGCGCTCCCAGCCGTGCTCTACCGATGTTACCGGTACGTAGC
>CAYJFU010000026.1:0-2316 GCA_964369445.1 uncultured Oscillospiraceae bacterium
CAGAGCTTGCGGCAGAGCTTGGAATCAGCAAATCCGGTCTGCACCATCGCCTTAGTAAAATAAGGGAACTTGCCAAAAACAGTTAACCAAAGAGGAATGAAATGTCGGAATTTGTCCACCTGCACCTGCATACCGAGTACAGTCTGCTTGACGGAGCATGTCGCATAAAAGGTTTAATGGATAGGGTTGCCGAGCTGTCGCAAAAGGCGGTGGCCATAACCGACCACGGTGTCATGTACGGCGTCGTGGATTTTTATAAGGCGGCAAAAGCAAAGGGCATAAAACCTATTATCGGCTGTGAGGTCTATGTTGCAACACGTACCATGTCCGACAAGGTGCACCGCATCGACGGCAACAACCACCTTGTATTGCTGTGCAAAAATCAAACCGGCTATAAAAATCTCTGCAAGCTTGTCTCTGCCGGCTTTACCGAGGGGTTTTATTCCAAACCCCGTATAGATAAACAGCTGTTAGAGCGCCACTGCGAGGGACTTATCTGCCTTTCTGCCTGTTTGGCAGGTGAAGTGCCCTCCGCACTGCTTGCCGGCGATGCACAAAGGGCGCGCGAGGCGGCTCTTTTTTATAAAAATCTTTTCAAGGACGATTTTTTTATTGAAATTCAGGATCACCGCCTACCGGAACAACAGCAGATTTTAGCGCCGCTCGCACAGCTTGCAAGAGAGCTTGACATACCGCTTGTCGCGACAAACGACGCGCATTATCTGCGCCGCGAGGACTCACAGATGCAACGTGCACTCATCTGCGTCGGCACCAACAAGTTCATGTCCGATCCCGACGTGCTGGAGTTCGGTACCGATGAGTTTTACGTCAAGTCCACCGAGGAGATGTCGGAGCTTTTTCCGCTCTACCCACAGGCGATAAGCAACACAGCACTCATTGCCGAGCGCTGTAACTGCGATTTTGAATTCGGTGTATTAAAACTTCCGCAGTTTGCACCACCGACAGCAGAGTCACCGACCGAATACTTTAAAAGGCTCGCACGGGACGGTTTCACCAAGCTCTATAAGGACGACGAGCAGGCAAAAATCCGCTTTGACTATGAGGTAGATGTCATTGAGAGCATGGGCTTTGTCGACTATTTTCTCATTGTGGCGGACTTTATAGCCTATGCAAAGCAAAAGAACATACCGGTAGGTCCCGGCAGGGGTAGCGGTGCAGGTAGTCTTGTCGCCTATTGCCTAGGCATAACCGGTGTCGACCCGCTGGAGTACGGACTGCTGTTCGAGCGCTTTTTAAACCCTGAGCGTGTCAGTATGCCGGACTTTGACATAGACTTTTGCTATGAGCGCCGTGGCGAGGTTATCGACTATGTCGTCGACAAGTACGGTACCGACCACGTCGCACAGATAATAACCTTCGGAACCCTCGCCCCAAAGGCGGCAGTAAGGGATATAGGCAGGGTTATGTCCATCCCCTACAACGAGGTGGACAGGATAGCAAAGCTCATACCCACCGAACTTAAAATAACGTTGCAAAAAGCACTCGCACAGAGCAAGGAACTAAAACAGCTGTACGAGGCCTCCGAGTCGGTAAAACAACTGTTAGACATGGCGGCAAAGGTCGAGGGTATGCCGCGCCACGCCTCCACCCACGCTGCCGGTGTCGTCATAACGCCACAGGTCACGAGTGACTATCTCCCCCTCGCCGTCAGTAGCGATCAGGTGGTGACGCAGTTCCCCATGACGACCATCGAGGAGCTGGGTCTGTTGAAGATGGACTTTTTGGGTCTGCGCACACTTACGGTCATTCAAGACTGTGTCGACCAACTGCAAAAAACACAGCCGGACTTTTCCATCGAGAACATAGCGCTTGACGACACCGCCGTATACGAGATGCTTTCAAGCGGCGAGACTGCCGGTGTGTTCCAGTTTGAGGGTAGCGGCATACGCGGTGTCATGACAGGGTTGCGCCCGACGCGCCTTGAGGATCTCATTGCGGTGACATCGCTGTACCGTCCGGGCCCGATGGACAGCATACCCGACTACATTAGAGGCTCTCACGCGCCTGCGACTATCGTTTACAAGCACGAAAAGCTTAAAGATATATTAAAGACCACCAACGGCTGTATCGTCTACCAAGAGCAGGTCATGGATATTTGCCGTAAGCTTGCCGGTTTTTCCTATGGCAGAGCGGACATCGTGCGCCGTGCTATGAGCAAAAAAAAGCACGATGTCATGCACCGTGAGCGACAGGCATTTGTGTTCGGCGAACCGGGCGAGGACGGCTGTGTCGGCTGTATTGCAAACGGTGTTGATGAAAAGGCGGCGAACGAGATATTTGATGAGATGGTGGGTT
>CAYJFU010000026.1:2326-18640 GCA_964369445.1 uncultured Oscillospiraceae bacterium
CTACGCGTTTAACAAATCCCACGCAGCGGCATATGCACTCGTAGCATATCGCACCGCTTATTTAAAATGCCATTATGAAAAGGAGTTTATGGCGGCACTGCTCACCAGCGTGTTGCACAACACTTCAAAGGTAATGGAATATTCCGCAGTGTGTCAGCGGCGCGGTATAAGCCTACTGCCGCCGGACATCAACCGAAGCGGTACCGGCTTTACCGCCGATGGCGACGGCATAAGGTACGGTCTGCTTGCGATAAAAAACGTCGGTTCGGGACTGTGCAAAACTGCTATTGCACAGCGCAAGGTGCGCCCGTTTGACAATCTTTATGATTTTTGCAAGCGTCTGTCCGGCACCGACATAAACAAACGCGCCGTCGAATGCCTTATAAAAAGCGGTGCGTTTGACAGCAAAAAGCACAACCGCAAAGCGATGCTTATGTCGGTGGAGATGATACTTAAAGCGGTGGAAAACGAGCGCCGTGAAAACGTCGAGGGGCAGCTTAACCTTTTCGGTGAGGAGCAAAAGGGTGTCGGTGAATTTGTCCTGCCGCAGACGGAGGATTTCACTATATCACAGCGACTTGTCATGGAAAAGGAGGTCAGCGGACTTTACCTGTCGGGGCATCCGCTGGACGACCACAAGGAGCTTGCGCGTTACTACAACAATTTTACGCTCGCCGAGGCACAGAGCGAGGAGGACGCACAGTCCTACGACAACCGTATCGTGTCGCTTATTTGCAGTATCGTCAGTGTCAAGTTGCTGACGACACGTAAAGGCGATTTAATGAGCTTTTGTGTCGTGGAGGACAAGACGGGACAGATGGAGGTGGTGGTCTTTGCTAAGATATTGGAGGCCGCACGCGCCTTTGTTGTGGAAAACGAGGTGGTTCTGCTCGTCGGACGGGTATCGGTGCGGGAGGACGAGCCGGCAAAAATCGTGGCGCAGAGTATAAGACTGCTGTCATCGCTGTCACCGCCCGACTCTGGCAGGCGCGGACTTTATCTGCGTGTGCACAGCGAACACGACGGTGACTATCACCGCGCTATGCGAATTGCAGCAGACAGTCCCGGCAACACGTCGGTTTACATTCGTTTTACCGACACGGGCAGGATGATAAAACTAGCGCATTACCGCTCGGTGAGCTGTGATGACAAGCTGTTAACAACCCTGCGCGATACACTCGGGGGGGAAAATGTTGTTTTTGTGGAGTAGGACGGATGTTTTCGTAAACCACACAAAAAACTACCGGCTGGGCTTGTCACATTAAATCAAAATTGCACCATTCTTGTTTAATTTTGATTGCTCCCCTAACCGTGACGACCTCAACTGCTATGCCTGTTCTGTCACACCATGCGAGGAGTGGAATAAGAGTGTTGATATATCGGTGTTCTTGTGCATCCTAATGTTGCACTTACATTTGACAACCCGACAAATAATTTGTATAATGGTTTTTGTTAATATATTGGAGAGTTTATGGGAAACAATGTAATAGTTACCGGTGCGGACGGCTTTATCGGCAGTCACCTCACCGAGGCACTCGTAAAAAAGGGTGAAAAGGTCAAAGCATTTTGCTACTACAACTCTTTCGGCTCGGCAGGTTGGCTTGATACCGTTGATGCCGACATAAAAAAAGAGATAGAATTTTTCTACGGCGACATAAGAGACCCTTATGGCGTGCGTACGGCGGTAGAGGGCCAAGACATTGTTTATCACCTTGCCGCACTTATCGCCATACCGTTCAGCTACCACTCGCCGGACAGCTATGTCGACACCAACATAAAAGGCACGCTTAACATACTTAACGCGGCGCGTGACTGCGACTGCTCACGCGTGCTGGTCACCTCAACAAGCGAGGTTTACGGCACTGCGCAGTATGTGCCCATTGATGAAAAACACCCGTATCAGGGGCAATCACCTTACTCCGCGACAAAGATAGGCGCTGACAGGCTCGCCGAGAGCTTTTACCGCAGTTTTGCACTGCCCGTCAGCATTGTGCGTCCCTTTAACACCTACGGCCCCCGTCAGAGTGCACGCGCTGTTATACCGACTATTATAATGCAACTTCTCGCCGGCAAGCAGGAGATAAAACTCGGCTCGCTTACACCGACACGCGACTTTAACTTTGTGGCGGACACCGCCGCAGGCTTTATGGCTATTGCAGACTGCAATGCCGCCGTCGGCGAAGAGATAAACATCGCCACCGGTACCGAGATAAGCATTGGCAGGCTTGCTGAGGAACTTATCTCGCAGATAAATCCACAGGCCGTCATCAAAACCGATGAGCAACGCTTACGTCCCACAAACAGTGAGGTAGAGCGTCTTTTGGGCGACAACAAAAAGTTTGAGAGTCTGTGCGGCGTTTTAGAGAAGCACAGCTTTAGTGACGGCATAGCCAAAACTGTAGAATTTATAAGGCAAAATCTCGACCGTTACAAGACGGATGTGTATAATATATGATTGAACAAGCGGCACGCTTTGCCAAAAAAAATTGGGTACTTCCTGTGGCTGGAGCTTTGATGCTCGCCCCGGTGAGTTTGTTTTTTGTCTATACCATGCGTGTTTATTACGGCTTTGACATGTTCCCCGAGCTGTTTATGTATGCATTTGCATACCTGTTTAGTCTCACGTGTTATGCCTTGTTTTATTTCACAACCAAATATTCCGAAAAAAATCTTCCGCTTGCCGCTTTTTGGCTGATACTGTTTTGTGGTGTGCTGTTTGCACTTGCCAATCCACCACTGCAAGCGCCGGACGAGCACTACCACTTTTGGCGCATATACACGATGGCAGGCGGTGAGCTTAACTTTGATATGGGACGTGTTATGCCGCATGACTTGAACGTGCTGATGGCGGAATTCCCACCATTTTATACCTACTATCACTCCGGCGAGGTGGCACTGACACCGCTGGAGCACATATTCCGTTATTTTGAGAGGCTTAAAGAGAGTGGCTTTCCCAATTCCGGTGAATCGTATGCGTTTTCACTGATTCCCTACATTCCGGCGGCATTGTTGGTCGCACCGTTTAAGGCACTGGGTGCAAACGCGCTTATCTGCCTCTACATCGCGAGGGTTGCAAACGCTTTAGTCTATGCCTTAATCTGCTTTTTGGCGCTGAAAAACCTAAAGGTTAACCGGGGGCTTTTTCTTGTGTTTATGATGATGCCGCTCACGCTTTTTTTGGCCGGCAGCAGCTCTTACGACAGCCCGATGATTGCATGTATCTTCCTGCTGTTTTCGCTTGTTTTCACCGACAGCTTTACAAAAAGACATTTTCTGCTCGCCGCCGTGCTGACAGGCTTTATAACGTATCTTAAGCCCAACAACTTTTTACTGGTTGTGCCCATCATGTTTGCAAAAAACTGGCAGTGTGGCTTCACAAGCGGACTACTCAAAGGACGCAGTCTGCCGCGACTGACATTGCCGATTGCCGGTGGTGCCGTTTATCTTATTTTAAGCGGAATCACAAACCTACAGGTCACCTATTTTTCCAACATGGTCGAAATAGCGCGCAATGACAGCGTTGACCCTATGGCGCAACTGGAATTTATTTTCAACAACCTTCCTGCCGCTGCCGCAATTATGTTCGGCACAGTGTTTGAAAACACGTTCTTCATAACACAACTCGGCCTTTTCGGGTGGCTTGACACCAACATTTCCTTTACAACGGTGTTTTCCGTCGTGTTGCTGTTACTTTTTACCATATCATACGACAGCAAGCAATATCTGCACAGGTTTTTTACACCGACACTTTTTATCGTGTCGCTCGCCTATGCCGCTTCGGTTGTGGTTGCAATCTATCTTGTGCACACCCCTGCCGAGATGGGTCAGGTGATAGGTCTTCAGGCGCGCTACTTTCTGCCGACTTACTTCGGACTGCTTATATGTCTCGGACAGTTACTGCAACGCTGGGTAAAACCATATACCCTCTCCCCTGCCGTAGCCGTTCTCAGCACCGGTTTTGTCTCGGTATCCACCGCAATTCTACTGTTTTTAACCTACAACGTCATGGTTTAACAACAATTTATTATGATTGACTTTTTTTGGGTGCTCTTACCTTATATTTGTATTTTATCGGTGGCGGTCTCGCTGTCGATACTGTTTGACATACCCTCTCACCTGTCGCCGGTCATAAGCATCTGTTCGTTTATTGTCATATTGTTTTTAACCGGCATACTCGGTCTTTTGCCGGTAGGCGGCGCACTTTTGTACATTTTAGGTGCACTTGCGCTTGGTCACTGTATCTACGCATTGTTTTTGCGCAAGAAAAAACCACAATTAGATAATTTTATCAATGTCGGTTTTTTGGGTTTTGTCGTGTTGTCGTTGTACATTATCATCCTTTTCAGTGTGAGACAGCCGCTTTTTTATGAGTGGGATGAGTTTTCCTTTTGGGGCACAGCCGCAAAACTTACCAGTATGACGGACATGCTCTACTCCGTATCCCCCGGCAACCTTGTCGGCTCGACACAGTCACCGGCACTTATTTTAGGGGCCTACTTTTTTAACTTTTTCGGTGAGTTTGCACCCCACAGAACATATATTGCCTATGACATACTGCTGTTCTCCGTCGGCGGTGCTGTTGCCGGTTGCTTTGGCAAAAAGCGCTGGCATTACGGTATCGCCACGTTTGTGCTGTTTTTTTCACTTCCGTATTTTGTCGCACTGTTTCACGGCAAGGCAATTTATGTCAGCAGTGTCTATATGTCGGCCTATGCTGACCTGCCGATGGGCGTGCTGTTTGCCGGCGCGCTTGGTGTCTACTTTGCAGGACGACAAAACAGCCGTTTTGCCGTTTTAGCCGCGGCGCTGATGCTGTTTGTGCTGACGATGTGTAAAGAGACAGGTCTTGCATTTGGGCTTATCTGTGGCGGTATCATCGCCGCTGATACGGTGCTTTTTGCCGAGGGAAAGCTTGTCGGGCGCCTTGTGTCGGCGGTTTCGGTTTTCGCCACACCTATAGTAGCATTTATACTGTGGTCGGTGCATCTCAGTGCCGCGGCAGGTGTCGACCGCTCACAGGTGGGCGGTGAGCAAAACATGGGCACGGTGCAGATGCTTACCACCGGTGTCAGCGAGCTGTTTGGAGAGCGCAGTGTCAAATTCGACACGGTGTTCACAAACCTGTGGCAGGCGTTTTTGCACACGCGCATCTCGGTTGTCGGCCCCGGCGTTGTTGTTGCAGTCTTGTCCTGCGCCATGATGCTTGCGGTAATAGTGCTGACACAAAGCAAAAAGGAGCGTCTGCGCGCGGTTCTGCTCTCACTACTGCTAATACTCGGCTGTGCAGTTTACACCTGTTTTATCGGGTTCACCTATGCATACGTTTTCAAAGGCGAGCAGGGCACCTCGCTTATATCATACGATAGATACCTTTCTCCATACTACATGGCATGGTTTGGCGGTACTTTTGTCTACGCACTCTATACATTGCGAAAAGGTTGCCGGCTGTCCGCGTTTGCCGCGCCGTCACTAATGGTTGCCGCTTTTGCGCTTTTCGGTTACATCCAGTATTTGTTACCACCCGATTACAGCTTCGCCGGTTATCCGCAAACCCACTTTGCACAACAGCGTGACATCAACGCGCGTGCACAGATTATAAAGTCATCTGTAGAACAGGATGCCAACATATTCTATTTCAACGAGTTTGACGACGGTGGCGGTTGGTTTAGAAACTACTACTATCTACTGCCGCTACATCTTGACTACTCACAGGGCGGCTCACTTGACCGTTTTGATGCGCAGTCGCTTGCGCAGTACGTTGTGGATAACGAAATTGATTATCTCTATATCGACGGCGCGGATGTGGGCGCTCGCGAGCGCTTCGGCGATATGTTTTCCGATAACCTAAACGGACACACCGAACAAGCGGTTATTATATACAGTGTTGAAATACAGGGCGACGAGGTTCTGTTCCACCCAACACCCATAAAAGATGTGGAGGTTACACATTGAGCGTACTTATCATAGCAGAAGCCGGCGTAAACGCGGGAAACAGCCTTGAAACCGCCAAAGAGATGGTGCGTGGCGCAAAGCATAGCGGTGCAGATATCGTCAAATTTCAAACGGCACTGCCGCAAAACGTAATAAGCCGCTTTGCACAAAAGGCGAACTATCAAAAAAGCGGAGACGGCGACACCGAAAGTCAGCTGGAAATGGTCGCCAAACTGCACCTGACCTTTGAGGAGCATCGGGAGCTTAGCCGTTACTGCGCGGACATCGGCATGCAGTATCTTTCCACCCCATTTGATCTTGACAGCGTTGAGTTTTTAGCCTCGCTCGGCATGTCAACCTTTAAAATCCCTTCCGGCGAGCTGACAAACCTTCCACTACTGCGCGCGGTGGCGGCGCATAAAAAACCCGTCATACTCTCCACCGGCATGTGTGAGCCACAGGAGATAAAGCAAAGTTACGACACACTAAAAGGTCTCGGTGTGCCGAGTGTCACGCTGTTACACTGCAATACCGAGTACCCCACACCGCTTTGTGATGTCAACATGCGCGCTATGGTGACAATAGGACAGCTTTGCGATGCACCTTACGGCTACAGCGATCATACCACCGGCACCGAGGCGGCGATAACGGCGACAGCACTCGGTGCATGTGTCATAGAAAAGCATTTTACACTTGACAAAAACGCCGACGGGCCCGACCATCGCGCAAGTTTGGAACCACAGGAGCTTGCAGCATTTGTCAAGGCTGTAAGGGATACCGAGTTGCTACTTGGCAGTGAGCAAAAGTTTGTCACCCCGTCAGAGGGCAAAAACAAGTCCATAGCGCGAAAAAGCATCGTTGCAAAGGTCGCGATAAAAGAGGGAGAGCGTTTCACCGAGCACAACATCACCACCAAACGTCCGGGCGACGGCATATCCCCCATGAGGTGGGATGAGGTTGTCGGTCTTGCGGCGGCACGTGACTTTGAAATTGATGAGATGATAACAATATGAAAAAAATAGCGGTTGTAACAGGTACACGCGCGGAATACGGACTGCTCAAAGGTGTCATAGCCGAGCTGTTGACAAAAAAAGACATTGCCGTTCAGCTTGTGGTCACAGGCAGTCACCTGCGCGATGGTACCGTTAAAGACATTGAGGCGGATGGCTTTGATATTGCTTGCCGTGTCGAAATACTTAAATTCGGCACTTCCACCGAGGGGGTGGCATCCACTGCGGCGTACACCTCGCAGGTGTTCACCGACTGTTTTTTACAGCTAAAGCCCGACGGTCTGCTTGTTTTGGGCGATAGGTACGAGATATTTGCCGTTGCCGGTGCGGCACGGTTTTTAAACATACCTATATTTCACATAAGCGGCGGCGATGTCACCTCCGGCGCTATTGACGACTGTCTGCGCCACTGCATCACAAAACTTTCAAGCGTGCACTTTCCCTCCTGTGAGCAGTACGCACAGCGCCTGCTTCGCCTTGGCGAGCAACCCGACAGCGTGTACAACGTCGGCGGTCTCGGGGACGAGAACATCCGCAACATGACCTTTATGACACGGAAGGAGCTGTCGCAATCGCTAGGGTTTAATGTCTGCCGAGAGTTTGTGCTCGTCACCTATCACCCCGAGACGCTGTCGACACTTACACCCACACAGCAGACGGACATGTTGCTTAGGGCGCTGTCTTCTTACAGCGGTGCGGTGATAATTACCGGCGCCAACAGCGACGCCGGCGGCGATGAGGTTAACGCACTTTTAAAGGCGTTTTGCGAGGCGCGTGAGGACAGGTTTTTTATCATGTCTATGGGGCTTAACAGGTATTTAAGCGCTATGTCTCATGCGGCGGCGGTCGTGGGCAATAGTTCCAGCGGCGTTTGTGAGACACCGACATTCGGTGTGCCGACCGTCAACATCGGCAACAGACAAAACGGCAGACTTATGGCACAAAACATACTGTGCTGTCGTTGTGACGATACCGAGATAGAACGGGCACTACACACCGTTTCGAGCGAGCAATTTTGTACAAAAAGCAGGGCGGCAACCTCCCCTTACAACGGCGGTAATACGGCAAAGCGCATAGCCGACATAACGGCGCAGTTGCTTTTGCAGGGCATAAAAGGAGAAAAGGTTTTTTATGATGCAACGTAATTTTTTAATTGTCGGGTTCGGCTCGATGGGCAAACGTCGTGCAAGACTTTTGCAGGGTATCGACGAAAATATATCCATAAGCGTAACGGACAGCAACCCCGAGCGACGTGAACAGGCAAAAGAGCTTGGCTACTGCCCTTTTGAGGACATGGAGACGGCGCTTGCGACAGGCACTTACACCGCCGCCCTCGTCTGTGCGGCACCGCTTGCACACACCGATATATGCGAAACATTGCTTGCAAAAGGCATATCCATCTTTTGTGAGCTCAACTTAAATGACGACGGCTACCCACATCTCAAAACGCTGAGCGAGCAAAACGGCGCGCTGTGGTTTTGCAGTAACACCATGCTCTACCGCGGTGAGACACAGCAGATAAAGCAACTTTACAAACAGCACGATAAACCCGTCAATTACAGCTATCACATAGGGCAATACCTGCCCGACTGGCACCCGTGGGAGAGTTACAAGCAGTTTTTTGTCGGCGACAAGGCAACAAGCGGCATACGTGAAATACTCGCGATAGAGCTTGCGTGGCTGACCGAGACGTTTGACGAGGTGCAGGACATACATGTGCAAAAACGTCGCGTTTCCGATTTAGAAATCAGCTATGAAGATGCTGTTTTCATAGTCTTAACACACAAGAGCGGTACTATAGGTTTGTTACAGGTAGACGTAGTGTCTCCCAAGGCTGTAAGACGTTTTGGCATGACCGGACAGGGCATTTATGTGACGTGGGACGGCTCCCCCGACAGCCTGTACCGCTATGATGCAGACAGTAAGCAGATGGTCAACATATCGGTGTATGAAAAGGCGAAACAGCTTGCCGGTTATTCCGACAACATTGTCGAGAACGCTTACACCGCCGAGCTCAACAACTTTTTGTCTGCGCTTGAGGGCATCCAGCAGCCTCGCTACGGCTACGAGCACAACCTGAGTGTACTAAAACTCATACAAAGCATAGAGGAGTAGAAGTGAAAGCACTGTTCGTGGGACTTGGCAGTATAGGTTGCAAGCACCTGAAAAACCTTAAAGCGATATCGCCGCAGATAACCGTGCACGCACTGCGCAGTGGCAACGGCATACTAGCCGCGGACGTGCAGGCGCTTGTCGACAGGCAGTTCACCGCGATTGAGCAAGCCGACACCGATTACGACATCTGCTTTATCACCAACCCCACCAACCTACACTACGATGCTATAAAGGACATACTTCACCGCACCAAAGCGTTTTTTGTGGAAAAGCCGCTGTTTGACGAGGTTCGCGCACTCCCATTTTTGCCGTCTCAGACGGTATACGTCGCCGCACCTCTTCGGCATACAGGCGTTTATAAAGCGCTGTGCGAGGTGCTCACGGCACACGACGTGCTGTCGGTGAGGGCGGTGTGTTCCAGTTACCTACCCGATTGGCGCCCCAAAACTGATTACACGCAGTGCTATTCCGCAAAAAAGGCGATGGGTGGCGGTGTGCGCCTTGATTTGATACATGAGTGGGATTATCTTTGTGCCTTATTCGGCGTTCCTCAGACGGTACACTGCATTTCGCGCACAAGCACTGCTCTGGGCATTGACAGCGAGGACAGCGCCGACTATATAGCAATGTCCGGTGAGATTGTTATAAATTTACATCTTGACTATTACGGACACAAGACACAGCGGCACTGTGAGATAATAACAAGGCAGGGTCTTGTCATAGCGAATTTTGCAGGTGGCTTTGTGCTGGATGGCGATCGCCGCATCGATTGTGTCGAGACGGCGAACGATAAGCTTTATGCAGAGATGCGGTATTTTTTGGATATAATAGGCGGAAAAGCCGACAACACAAACGATGCCGACAATGCACTTTTGACGTTAAAGGTTGCGCTGAATTGACAATTCGAGTTGTCGACAAAATCTACAACCTCCGACAGGTGTCATATGCCACTTCTTGCTCTCTTCCCCACAAATGGGGTTGTGAAGTTTTTTAACACTTTGAATTTTCTTTGATCATCGGCCTTGGCGAGAGCAAAGAAAAAAATAGTATACGGAGCTTTTTGATTATGGATCGTATTTTAATTTCTATCTGTGGCAGAGCCGGAAGCACCGGTTTTCCCGGAAAAAACCTTGCACTGTTTGCCGATGCGCCATTGTCCTACTACAGTGTGGCGGCGGCAGAGCTTTTTGCAAAGCGTCAAAAGGATGCAGAGGTTGACATAGTGCTATCCACCGATAGCGAGCAGCTTATCGACGATGTCACACGTGCGTTTGACATACAGGTACTGCGCCGTCCGGCGCACCTTTGCGACAATGTCATCCCGAAACTTGCCGTTTACACACACGCTCTGACCGAGTGTGAGCGGTTGAACAACAAGACCTACGACTATTTTATCGACCTTGACATAACAAGCCCCATTCGTACTGTTGAGGACATAGAGCGGCAGTTGCGGACAAAAAAAGAGCAAAAGGACAAACAGCTTATATTTTCCGCAGTAAAAAGCCGCCGCAACCCTTACTATAACCTTGTGGCGTGTGACAGCGACGGCGTTGTTACCAAGGCGATAGAAAAAAGTGACTTTTTCGCAAGGCAGGAAATCCCCGAGACCTATGACCTTAATGCGTCGATTTATGTTTTTGAAGCAACTTTTGTGCGTGACAACACATCACATTATATTTGGGATGCAAGGTGCGGACTTTCGCTTATGCCGGACACCGGCGTGCTGGACATAGACAGCAAAGAGGACTTTGAACTTATGCAGGCTGTGGCAACGCATCTGTTTAAAAATAGTGCCGGTTGCAAAGAGATACATGAGTATGTACTTCGGCTTGCATCGACTATCAAAAATGAAGCAAAAAGTGCTTTGTTGACTTAAACTGAGAAGTTTTGTGTTTTCGCGGGTGTTACGATTTTTCATTCATTTCATACTAAACTGAATAAAAATACACCAACCTCTTTATCGTTTTTACCCACTGCTACGTTGCCATCAAGCACAATGCACAAAGCATGTTCGGCTTTGGCGGCGGCAAAATTATCAATCCGGCGGATTACTAAAGGAACGCACTCAACGTGTTTATCCTCCGTCTTAACAGACGAAACTTCTACTTGACAATCTTGCATCCCTTTGTCGACTTGTCTGACGAAAAACTTAAAACCTGATCGCAGCAACTTATGACAACAACATTTAGGACGATATGTTTTGGATCGCTCCCACCGACGAAGGCGGAAATGCAATCCAATAAGAAACAAAAAGTGTAAGGAGAATGTTATGGCTAATATTTTAATTGTTGATGATGAACGACAGATTTGCGAACTGCTAAAACAAAACCTTGAGTTCGCCGGTTATGAGTGCGATGTCGCCTACGATGGTGATGAGGCGCTGAAAAAATTGACAGCAGGCAGTTTTGACCTTTGCCTTATGGATGTTATGATGCCGTTTACCGACGGTTTTACAGCACTTGCCGAAATACGTAAAAGAGGCTTGACGTTGCCGGTTATCATGCTCACAGCAAGGGGTGAGGAAAATGACAGGGTGTACGGTCTTGAACAAGGTGCAGACGATTACGTTACAAAGCCGTTCAGTCCACGTGAACTTGTGGCACGTATAAACGCGGTGCTTGCGAGAACTATGTCTCAAAACCCGCAAAAGGAAAAGGTGTATCGTTTTGACACGCTTGTCATTGACGAAAAAAGTCACGAGGCAAAAATCGGCGATGAAGTTTTGCCATTGACCCCAAAAGAGTTTGATTTGCTCGTCTACTTCGCCGAGAACGAGGGAGTTGCACTTTCAAGAGAAAAGATACTCTCCGCTGTGTGGAATTACGACTACCTCGGTGAGGACAGGACGGTGGATACCCACATCAAGATGCTTCGCGGTCATCTCAAACAGTATCGCGACTGTATAAAAACCGTCTGGGGACTTGGCTACAAGTTTACAAATAAATAATGTTCGGCAAGGTACAAGGAATGAAAAATAAGCTCGCACTTTTTGTCGGGCTTATTTGTTGTTGCGTCGTGGCTCTCACCGTTACGCTACAGGGTTTTTTCCTTGCGCCGACCTACAACAGCATGTTGGGCGAAATGTTAAATAGCAGCGAGCGGCAGATTGTCAATGCTATAAACGAAAACGGCATATCAGGCTCTTTGTATGACTTAACGTCGTTGGCGGCACAGGGCATCTGCATCGAAATCAGTGATGCTGAAACGTTGTCGCCGCTTGTCATTGTCGAGGGTCTTGGCACACCATGGCTTTTGCACACCGCCGGTCAGCACTCGCTCAGCGAGGGGGAGCTTGTGGATTTGCGCACCGAGGTGGCAAGCGGCAACGAGCTTGATTTCACCTATGCGCCGACCTCACAGCAACAACAACGCATTATGGGGCGTACACTCAACGACGGTAGCCTTTTAATAATCAGCGCTGACCTTGACCAAATAGACAGTGCTAAGGCGGTTATGAACCGTCAGCTTATTCTTATCATACTCATTGTACTACCCATTACCGCCGGCATAGCGTTTTTGTTTGCAGGGTATTTTACAGCGCCGGTCACACGACTGCGCAACGCCACAAAAAGTGTCGCCTCCGGCAACTATGACATAAAAATCAGCACAAATCGCACCGATGAGCTAGGTGACCTTGCCGTGGACTTTAACGCGATGACCACCGAGCTGAGTCGCACATCCAAACTTAAAGATGAGCTTCTCGCCAATATCTCCCACGACCTACGTACACCACTGACCCTCATAAAAGGCTACGCCGAGACAATAAGAGATTTTACCGGTGTCAACGAGCAAAAGCGCAACGAACAGCTCGATATTATAATTGGGGAGACGGACAGGCTTACCGGCTTTGTGTCGGAGGTTATGGAGCTATCAAAGCAAAACTGCGGCGAAACACCGATGCGCCCCGAGACTTTTGTTATAAACGAATTTGTGCAGACCGTCACGGTCAGGGAACGTCACTCCGCAACACTGCGCGGTGTCGACATAGAGCTTGTGTTGCAGGACGGCGAGCACTGCGCTCACGGCGACCGCAATCAACTGGAAAGCGTACTACACAACCTGATAGAAAATGCCGTTAAACATGTCGGCGAGGACAACAAGGTTGTCGTGAACACTGTTATCGGTAACGACTGCGTTCGCGTCGCGGTGGAGGATCACGGCAAAGGCATCAGCAAGGAGGATATAAACTATATATTCGACCGCTACTACCGTGCAAGAAAAAACCGCGGTGAAAGCGGCGGCGGGCTGGGTCTTGCCATCGTTAAGGCAACACTTTTGCGACACGATTACAACTTTGGTGTCGACTCGGTGCCGGAGGTCGGCAGTACGTTCTGGTTTGAGCTTAAAACGGTCACTCCGGAACTTTCACCAACTGAGACGGTAGGTGAAGCATAAATTTTGAGTTTTTCGCTTGCAATCCCCTCCGCCTATAGCTGGGGGGATTGCAAGCCGAGAAGGATAGTTTTTTGTTTTGAGTCTCTTAAGGCTTACATTCATTCTACCACCATATAGGAGATATTATATGAAATCCGCCATTGTTTATTTTACCGGCACCGGCAACAGCCTTGACATTTCACAGCGCTTAAAAGAGCATATTGACGGTGATGTTTTGTACATGAAAGACACCGATATAGGGCAGTTAAAGCATTACGACACCGTCGTCATCGTCACCCCCGTATACAGTTTCGGTCTGCCTGTGCCGGTGGAAAAGTTTATCGCCGCTATGGGAGGTATGTCGGACAAAAAGTTCTATGTGATATTGCACTTTGCCGGTTTTGCCGCCAATGCCGCCTATGCTGCACAGCGTTTGTTTGAGAAAAACGGTCTTACAGTGCAAAACGTTTACAATATTCGAATGCCGGTCAGTTTTACCATTGTGGCAACACCTCCCAAAGGGTATGTGCAAAAGACTTTAAAAAAGTCACAGCAGGCTGTAATGCGCATTGCAAACTGCATAAAGAATGGTGAGGCTGCGGTGCAAAAAAGTAATGCCTTTGCTTTTCTTGACAAAATCCACGATGACAATGCCGCAAGGTGGGCAAGGTTGCCGGAAAAGTTCAAGGTTACCGACGAGTGTAACGGCTGCGGGCACTGCGCGGATATCTGCCCCGTGGACAACATAGAGATGGTTGAGGGCAGACCGATATTCGGTGCAAAATGTGTCGCATGCCTTGCCTGTTACAACCGATGTCCACGCATCGCGATAGCATATGGCAACAAAAAGACAAAAAAGCGTTATAAAAACGCTAATGTGAAGTTTTAGGGTTCGCATGAGGGATACAACATTTTTGTTATGTTTGTCGACATCGTGGAAACCATTGTCAGCTTACACAAAACTTGATGTATTTTCGCTTACCAACCCCACACCGGTAACGTGGGGTTGGTAAGCGAAAACAATATTAGTGTACTGCAATTGTTGACATTCAACTGATTTTTTAAGAAATTTGACAGAAATACATCAAGTTGTTTGTAAAAATTATATTGTAATATTTAACTACAAGGATCAGCCACGTACAAAACGCGTGGGACTAATGGATAAAGGTGAATAGTGAATAACTTTTTTGATTTGCGTTCAATTTCTTAACATTTTTAAAGCATAAAGCAAATTATTTAGCCAAAACAATATAAGTCTTTTACCAATAGTCTTTAGCTACAGTCGCAAGTGAGCTTTACACTTGCCTGACAAGGATTAATCGAGCGGGCACGGGTAGCAAGCGGTTACCTACGTTTCTTATTTATCCCCCCGTGGGGGGATAAATAAGAAACGTAAAAAATCAACGCTGTTGCCCACAACATAGCACGGTAGGAGTTGCGGTTTGGCAAAGATACTAATTGTCGATGACGACAAGGAAATTGCATTTGCCATGTCCAAGCTTTTGGGACAGGAGGGCTACGAGACTTTAGTTGCTCACGACGGTCTTGAGGCGCTTGAAGTGGTTGCAACCGACAGCGTTCAGCTTATCATCATGGATATAATGATGCCAAAGCTGGACGGTCTATCCGCCACCATGAAGCTGAGGGAAAAGCGCAATATACCCATTATCATGCTCTCAGCAAAGAGTGAGGACAGCGACAAAATCCTCGGTCTTTCTATCGGTGCGGACGACTACGTCACAAAGCCGTTTAACAGTGCCGAGCTTGTAGCACGCGTGCGCTCACAACTCAGGCGGTACAACGTGCTCGGCGGTGACAGTTCGCTGTCAGGTGCACACACAGCGCTCAGCGCACCGCAAAACGTCATCGTCATCGGCGGACTGGCACTGGACATCGACGCTAAACACATTGTCGTCGACGGCGTGCAGATGCGCTTGACCGCAACGGAGTACGGCATACTGGAACTGCTCATGACAAACAAAAACCGTGTCTTTTCCGCTGAGGAGATTTATCAAAAGGTGTGGAAAGAACTCAGCTACAGCGTTGAAAACACCGTCATGGTTCACATTCGCCGTATTCGCGAAAAGATTGAAATTAATCCAAAACAACCAAAATATTTAAAGGTGGTGTGGGGAATTGGGTACAAAATTGAAGGCTAATTTTTACAACAAAAAGGCAAAGGTATTAATGTGTGCACTGGCGACAATTTTTGCGATTGTTGCGGCAGTTGCACTGATCGACACAGCTAGTTTTGATGCGTTTTTCTATCCAAAAGGATATATACAAGAACATTCCAATATAACATATAACGTGGCGCAAAAAGTCGCGGAAAATGTTAACGCCGGTGCCGATTATATGTCAGGTCTTGAATCGGTGGAAAATTTTGAACACTACAGGTTTGTAACTGCAAGTTCTAACGACGCAAACGTGTTCAACAATACAACCTACGACAGTTATTACATCTCAAATTATCACTTTGATTTTTACGATGAAGCGACCGGAGAAACAAACTGGACAATTGTTGACGTGTACATGAGTGCGGACATGTATGCAGATATGTTAAGCTCGATGTCATACATCAGGCTGGAGGGGTTCTTGCGTCTGGTGCTTGTTATAATCTCGCTGATGGCAACACTTGTGTTTACGGTAGCTTTCGGTGTTGTCAGCGGACAAAATGCGCCGGGCGAGCCGGTAACAATCCGCATGTACAACCGCGTTTATAATGATATATTGACACTCGTTATCGGTTTTGTCTATATCATAATAATTGCTACAACCGGCAACATTGTAACCTCTAGCATTTTTCTGCCCGGTTACGGTATGCAAATGGAACACATACTGCTTGTGACATCGGTGCTGGCGCTATCCGCCCTCGGACTTTACT
>CAYJFU010000026.1:18650-28074 GCA_964369445.1 uncultured Oscillospiraceae bacterium
ATACACATGGATATACGTAAACCTGAGCAAACTCAAACAGCTCAGCACGTGGCTGTGGGATCGGCTGATTGCACCGACATTCAACATACGCACAAAAAGTTTAAAATACTCCATACTTGGCATGGGTTTTGCCATGTTTTTTGCCGGACTTATCGGCTCGCTCTTTATTGGATTATTTCTCGGTATGATATTCAATTTTCCGCTGGTTGTATTTGTGCCAACCGTGACCTATGCCTCGGCAATGTCGATAGTCACCGCTTGGTTAACACTGCACACGCTTCGTGAAACGGAGCAGATTAAAGAGGGTGTTGCTCAACTGCGTGCCGGCAACAGCACCTATAAAATACCGCCGCTACACGAACCGATGTTGCAGGAGATGGCGCAGGACATTAACAACCTAGGTGACGGCATTACCGCCGCCACACAAAAGGCAATTTCAAGTGAGCGCATGAAGTCGGAGCTCATCACCAACGTGTCGCATGATCTCAAAACCCCGCTTACGGCGGTCATAAGCTATGTCGATCTGCTGTCCGGCGTTGAGGATCTGCCGGAGGAGGCATGGGATTATGTGGCGGTGCTCAAAAAGAAGTCATCGGCACTTTCTGACATTGTGTCGGACGTGTTTGACCTCGCAAAGAGCAATAGTGGCACTGCCGACTTTAACATAGCTCGATTATTGCCGTCTTATCCGCCAAACGCTGGCAGATATGCAGGACAATATCGAAAGCAGTGGTCTTACTTTCGTTAATAGTCTGCCCGAACAAGAAATTTTCATCAATTCGGACGGCAAGCGGCTGTACCGATGCTTTCAAAACCTTATCGACAATTCCATAAAATACAGTCTGCCCGGCACAAGGGTTTTTGTTCGACTTTTCACCGAAAACGGTAAGGCAACCGCCACCATACTCAACACCTCCGCAACTTTTATAGAGTTCGACAACAACGAAATAAAAGAACGTTTTGTGCGCGGAGACAAGTCGCGTACAACGCAGGGAAATGGTTTAGGTCTTGCCATCGTTGACAGTTTTGTCAGCAACTGTGGCGGCTGTTTTGATATAGTGCTTGACGGCGACAGCTTTAAAGCTATTGTCACCTTCCCTGTTGTTGAAGTTGACAAACTTAAAGAAATTGTACAGCCGGTGGAGGAATAGAATTAGATAGTGTTGTCATGAGTTTCAATTCGACCGATTTTGGTGGTCATTTCTCCATATCTGTCGCACAAATCTAAAATCTGCTTGTTTTAACGCACGGATACATTCTGTGGGGTGTGTTGTCAATATGACAAATATCCAAAGTGAAACAATTTGTCCTTAGTACATTTTAAACAGGCACGCAAAACATTCACACATTACACCTTGACTTTTGTTCCACTTAGAACTATAATGTTCTATAACGAACAAAAGTTGAGGTTTTTATGTTTTTACCGCGCGACTATTTATACATAATATCAGCAAAGCGGCGAGAGTTTTTTGCTGAAGTTTTGCACCGAGAGGGTTTGACGCTGATAGAGGCGGAGATTTTAATGTTTTTGCACAGCAACCCGGACTCTAACACATTGACCGAAATAATAAACGCAAAGGATTTTACCAAGTCACACGCCTCGACAGCTATTACAGAGCTTGTAAGTGCCGGTTATTTGGCTAAAAACATCTCCCCAAAAAACAAAAAGGTGCTAAAGCTGACCTTGCTACCAAAAAGCGAGCCGATTATAGAGCAGCTGTTGGACTGTATAAGGTGCTTTCATGACAAAGCCCTGCAAGACATATCCAGACCCGAACAGCAAGAGTTAAACCGAATACTTTTAAAGATATGCGAAAACCTAAAGGAGGAAAACTGATGGAAGTGCTGATAGTTTGTATCATTGCCGGTATAGGGGCCGGCCTCGGCACAGGCTTTGCAGGTATGAGCGCCGCCGTCGTAATATCCCCCATGCTTATAACATTTTTGGACATGAATCCTTATGAAGCCATCGGAATTGCGCTTGCATCCGACGTGCTCGCCAGTGCAATTTCGGCTTATACATACGGCAAAAACAAAAATATAGACATAAAAAACAGCTTACCACTTATGATAAGCGTGCTTGTCTTTACTTTTATCGGCGCATTTATTGCCCATCAAGTGCCGCCGGTAGCACTTGGCAACTTAACCGTATACATGTCATTTTTGCTCGGTGTAAACTTTATATTCAAATCTTTTAAAGAACCAAAGGCACAAAAAGTGCGGAAATTCTCAGGCAGCTGGCAACACATAATGCCCATTTTGTGCGGCGCTCTTATAGGGTTTAACTGTGGTTTTGTCGGCGCGGGCGGTGGCCTTTTAATGCTGATGATTCTCAACGGTTTTTTGGGCTATGAGCTAAAAACAGCAGTCGGTACCAGCGTGTTTATAATGACTTTTACCGCACTTTTCGGTTCTGTTTCGCACTTTTCACTACAAGGCGTAATGCCTGACCCGTTTGTATTTGTCACATGTGTCGCGTTTACTCTAATATTTGCGCTACTCGGTGCAAGGTTTGCAAATAAGGCAGAGCCAAAAAAGCTTAACCGCGCAACCGGCACCGTACTTGCAAGCCTTGGTGTGGTTATGATACTTGCGGAGCAGTTGCCGACACTTTTAGGGTAAATTACAACAAAACACGTCGATTACACTAATAGGTGAGTGCAACATATTCACTCACCCATTTTCTTACCCACAAAATACTCATCCATGCTCAAAAACTTACCGTTGCTACAAAAGCGGACCGTTCCCCTGCCGGATTTTTTAACGCTGTACATAGCGGTATCGGCAAGATGAAAAATTTCCTTGGCTGTACGTGCATCATCAGGAAAATGTGCAACGCCGATGCTACATCCACATCCTATCTCTTTCCCTTCATATTTGTGCTTTTTTCTAAAGAGCACAAATAGGGCGTCTATAAACTCTTTAATAAATGTTATGGAATTATTGTCCCTAACTATAACTACAAACTCATCGCCGCCCTGTCTATAAGCTTTTATGTTCTCACCGGATATCCCGTTCAACTCATCGGCAATGCCCTTAAGCAACACATCACCGGCGGCATGCCCCAGTGTATCATTGACACCTTTAAAGCCATCCAAATCACAAAACAGCACATACCACTTTTCGCCAAACTGTGTGTAGTCCTCGATAAATGACTGTATGTCATCGTGCAGACTTCTGCGGTTGGGCAAACCGGTTAGATGGTCGTATAGCGCTATCTTTTCAATAAGTTGTTCGTTGCGCTTGTTTTCCGTTATGTCAACACTTGCTACAAGGTGCGCAATTCTTCCGTCGGACCAGGTAAAGGAAGAACTTAACACCCTAAACCATGATTTGTCAAACGGACGTTCATAATCCCATGTGTAGGTTTTGTTCAGCTCGCCATTTGCGTCGAGCAGTTTGGGCTGAGGACAAAAATCACATGGACCTGTCTTGTCGGTAAATATCGAACCCCAACACTTTTTGCCAATCATGTTTTTTACACCACCATACGGTGCTGCCATTGATTTATTTGCATACATTATGTCGTGTGTGTAATAATCATTGACATAAATATCAATACCTATGTTATCCAAAATATTACTGAGCGCCGCTTCAGCATTCGCTATGCCCTTTTGGAACATATCAAGTTTGACGCTGTTTGCAAGTAGCGTTAAAATAGCACATGCCTTATCTATTTTAGCTTGTGGATGTCTTGCCTTTTTTCTACGGTCCCCCAAACCCACAAAGCCGGAAAGCTCAAAATGCTGATTCAATATGGGAATTAGTATGATGGTGCTTAAAGACAGCATATCCAAAACATTTTGCTCAAGGTTGCTTTTTTCATCCCCTCCGGTGCAGATAATTACATTTTGCGAACAAAGCTCACTTAAAAGTTTAAGGCCTAGCAATTCTTTCATGTTTAAATTGTCTTCTAGCGGTGGTTCATTTACTCTTAAAAACGACTCTTTCAGCGTGAATATACCTTTATGGTCCGTCTCATAAATAAAGGCATGAGACAGGTCAAAAAAGAGGCATATCTCCTTTAGAAAACTATGTCTTGACAGTTTATCTTCATTTAGTATGCTCAGTTTCTCTATCATCCGTTGAAAAAAGTCTTCGACGTTGTCTTTCATTTTTTCTCCAAAGCTGACTGTTGTTGGTTATGGGCTCCGCTTTTTTTAGCCCATTGTTTGTGTCTGATCCGATACCTCCGGAAGCGACGCCAGTGCAGCCGGTCTGCTGAAATGATACCCTTGCGAATAGTCGACATCGTACTGCTCTAAAATCTGCTGAATTTGCTCGTTTTCGACAAACTCCGCTATCGTTTGTGCGCCTATCAAATCAGCCATAAAACAAATAGACCTTAAAATGATAATATGCTTTTCATTTGTAACGATATCCTTTATAATTGTACCGTCTATTTTTATAAAGGAAGGAGAAAGCGCAATTATCGTTGTGTATGTTGCATAGCCGGAACCAAAATCGTCCACTGAAATACGGCATCCGTAACTGCGCACCTTTTCGATAAAGTCAAAAAGTAACTCGTCTTGATAATTCTCCGTTTCAACAAACTCTATCACCAGACGGTCGGCGTTTTTATATTTCTCCAGTTGTTTGAAAAACCATTTTCTGAATGATTCTCTTGAAATATCATATGCCGATATGTTTATCGAAAGCTGTTCCGGCCGGTCACTGAACTCGTTTAAGGCTTTCCTTATCATAATCTGGCTTAATCTGTTATAAATTTTGTATTTTTTAGCAACATCCAAAAACTCGCCGGGAAAATATATTTTTCCGTCGATGTCGATTATGCGCATTAACGCTTCATACTTATCTATTTTACCTGTTTTATTATTATGTATACCTTGATAGAAAGGAATAATTCGTTTATCTTCCATTGCAAAGTTGATAAGATCAAGTATCCTTGCATCATTTCTTATATTTTCCGCGACATCAAATTCATCGGGTGTTATAATAAAATTTTCCTGTGTATCTTTTGTGCTTAGCAGTGCGTGAAGTGCGCGCTCAATAAGCCTGTCCGGCTGAAGGACAACAGCAAACCGCGACACACCGCTAACTTCTACCTGTGAAGATGAAGCTGCTTCAAATTGTGCATAAAACATCTTCATAACTTCCAAAAATTGCTCTTTTGGCATATCTGCTATTGCGGCTAGCACAAAGTTGCTGTAATTATATGAATAAAGATAAATCAGCTTATCTAGTCCTGCTTGGTCAAGTGCCATCTGTACATTTTGCAAAACATCCTTGCACCCGGCAAAATACACCTCTTCACCGTAAGCCGCTATGGACAAATCGGCATTAACAACGTGGGTCATGCACAACTTGTTAAAACCCAAATACTTTGAATCCAGATGAAACTTTGCGGAATTTGCAATTCCTAAATTCGAATCGACATAAACATTACTAACTTCCATTAATAACTCCTAAATTAACCATAGCGCTGTTAACCAAAACATATAAAATCCTAAAACTTCAGAAAATAAGAAAAGTGCTTTCTTTTAGTTCAACTATCCTCTGCCTTCGGTGGAGGACAGTTGAGCCATGAAGTTGAATTTTCATCTTTAGTTAACAAAGCCTAAACAACATTTTTATGCTGAAATCACAGAAAACCTGGGTACTGTTTTTGCCAATTTGTTACGCACTTAAAAGAAGCCACAAGAATTTTGGCGAAGTGTCAACGTTCCGGTTTTTTGCCATGTAGTATCACTACTACCTACACCTAAATAATTTTAACTCAATTATCATTCATATTATAATATATTTCACCGGCAAATACAATGCATTTTGGCAAAAAATCACCATTTTGCGATTAATTTTACAAAAAATTTACAAAAAATGAAATAAGCACATAATTGTTGCACAAAACACCTGAATTTTGTGTACAAACATGTACTTATTACTTAATTGCAACGCTATTTCTGTGCACGATTTACCCTCTCGCCCTTTATGAAGGTATCGACACAGCGCCCCTCAAGCGACATTGCGTCACCGTCAAACACTGCGATATCGGCATAAAGACCTGTTTTTATTCGCCCTATTTTATGCTCAAGGCCGATTATCTCCGCTGCATCCGCGGTTATGCTCCGCAACGCGCGCTCTCGCGATAAACCCTCACGCACAGCAAGACCTGCCATAAGCGGTAGATACTGGATGGGTATTACGGGATGGTCGGTACAAATGGCAAATTTGATTTTGCTGTTTGCTATTATCGCCGGCGCTTTTGGTGTTAAATTTCGAAGTTCGGGTTTTGAGCGCTCGCACATCAAAGGCCCGAGAATAAGGCTTATATCGCAATCTGCAAGAGCGTCTGCGTCAAGGTAGGCCTCGGTCGCGTGCACAACGGTGGTTTTTAGGTCATATTCCTTGGAAAGGCGCACCGCTGCGTATATGTCGTCAAGGCGGTGGGCGTGTATGTGCACCGGTAGGTTGCCTGCCTCCACCTGCAAAAGTGCCTCGGACTTTGCGTTGTACGACGGGCTGTCCTGACGCTCATAGGCTTTTGCCTCGTTTAGAGCCTCACGTATTAGAGACATCGTCGCCATTCTGGTCATCGGCGCTCTTTTTTGCTCGCGATAGCCTGATTTAGGGTTCTCGCCCAGTGCCATCTTCATCGCTATGGGCTCTTTTATACAGCGATTTGTCGATATGTCACCGTGTGTGTGCATACAAAAAAGTGTGCCGCCAATTGGGTTTGCACTGCCCGGCCCCGTAACAACCGCGGTCACGCCGGCAAGTGCCGCCTCAGCAAAGCAGTTATCAAGCGGATTAACCCCGTCTAAACCCCTAAGTTGAGGGGTTACTGGGTCGGTTTCCTCATTGCCGTCTGCGCCCTCAAAACCCAATCCGTCCTCCCACATGCCGATATGGCAATGCGCGTCGATAAAACCAGGGTACAAAAAAAGCCCGCTGACATCTATCGCCTCGTAGCCCTCTTTTGCAGGACACTGCGACATATCACCGACTGAGGTTATTTTTTCCCCTGTAATCTCTATAAAACCGGCATCGTAGTTTTTATCATCCGCCGTAAAAACAGTGCCACCGTATAAAAGCTTTTTCACTAGTCACCACCTGCATTTGCATCAACATAAACACGTTCGCCGGCATTGGTGTAGCCGAGTTGCTCACGGGCAATACGTTCCATATAATCTGCCTCTGTCTCGTTGCTCATAAGCCTGTTTTGTTCGTTTATTTTGCTCTGCAATAGCTCGGACTCAATTTGCAATTCCGAAACTTGCGCTTTTTGACGGCTTACATCCAGCTGAATCTGCACAATTGCATATAGCAGATAAGCGGCAAGCACAACAAGAGCAATTTTTAAAAGTAAACTGCTCTTTTTCTTTTTTATTCTCAGATATCTCTTAGCCAATTTTTTCACCCGAAAGTCGGAACGTTAACATTTATAGTATTATCATTCAATGTCAACAACTTAAGTGTGCGAATGTTTTTTCGTTCACCTATCTGAATTATACAACACAAAGCGCTGTTTTGGCAACAGTTTTTTACTTGTTTTTTTGCGACTTTGCATTTTTTGATTAAAAATCTTTATTTTGCGCACCAAAAAGTGAACAGCAAAACGTGCAGGCAAGGCGATAAACCTACGCATGCATTTTTCATAGTGCAATATCGGAGTAAGCGCGCAGTAGCGATAGAGCACAAGTCCGACAAAGGCACAGATAAGCATGTAAAATCTTAAAGAGCCACTAAAAGAAAATGAGACGGCATAGCTGTAGCAAAACAGCGCCGCAAATGGTGCAAAAACAATGTCGCGCACAAACATTCCGGGGCGTTTGTAACCCGTAATGATACGCAACACATGATAAAAAACACCCAGCACCACCCCGACGCCTAAACCGCCAATGCAGTCAGCAAACAAGGTGGCAGGTGTCTGTACCGCCGGCATTATCGCCATAAGCGGCGAAATGCACCGCCCTGCCGTTGCTCCTTGTACTCCATAAAGCGTATATTTCCAAACACACGCACCTGCCCGCTCTCAACCGACAGTGATGAAATGGAAAGTTTTTCTCCGCCTATTACAAGCGTACCGACCGATGTTTGCAGTGCCACCTCCTGCTCGTTGTAGGATATTATTTCATCAATGCCCTCGCATTTTAGCTCACTTCTACCGGTGAGAATGAGCTGATGTCTTGTGTCATTTTTTAACGGCTGTGCGGTTGCTTCAAGCCTTTGCATAAAAACACCCCCATTGTAACAATATTATTATAATAATATGTTACAGGGAGTGCTTGTATGACTGATATGGCTAAGTGTCAGCTATGCCAACAACATCCTGTCGTTTGTTGCACCGTCGCCGCCCAAAGCTTCAAACTTTGCAAGCAGGTCTGACACATGCAGTCTCTGTTTTTCCTCACCACTGACATCGTAAATGATTTTTCCGGCGTTCATCATGACAAGGCGGTTGCCATAGCGAATGGCATCTTTCATGTTATGTGTAATCATCAGCGTTGAAAGGTTGTTTTCCGCAACAATTTTTTCGGTAATTTCAAGCACCTTTGCCGCCGTTTTGGGGTCAAGCGCCGCAGTGTGCTCATCCAGCAACAGCAGACGAGGGTTTTGCAGTGTTGCCATCAAAAGCGTGATCGCCTGACGCTGACCGCCGGACAAAAGTCGCACTTTTGTCGAAAGGCGTTGCTCCAGTCCAAGGTCGAGCATTTTGAGCTTTTCACGGTATATATCGCGCTCACGCTTGTGGATACCCCACGACAGCGTTCTGCGGTTGCCGCGGCGATATGCCATCGCAAGATTTTCCTCTATGCCCATGTTGCCGGCAGTACCCATCATCGGGTCTTGAAAAACGCGTCCCAGATACTTTGCGCGCTTGTACTCGGGCTGTTTTGTTATGTCGTCACCACTTAGCGTAATTGTGCCGGTATCGACAGCATAAACACCTGCAATGAGGTTTAAAAGGGTGGATTTACCTGCGCCGTTGCCACCGATAACGGTGACAAAGTCGCCATCATTTATGCTGAATGAAAAGTCATGCATTACCTGCTTTTCATTTATTGTACCCGGGTTAAATGTCTTACTGACGCCCTCAATCCTTAACATTGTTCACCTCCGCGTCGTTTGTGGCAGTTGAGGCCGCAAGCTTTTTCTTGCCGTACTTTGCGCGAAGATACGGAACACCAAGCGCCGTCGCAACAACAAGTGCGCTGAACAGTTTAAGGTCATCGGTATCAAGACCGAGTTGCAGTACAAGTGCTATAACCGCGAAGTAGATAACCGAGCCGCACACGATGCTGGCAAGCCGTACCGCATAGTTCCAACGGGTACCAAAAACAACCTCGCCGATGATGACGCTGGCAAGTCCTATTACAATAGCACCTCTACCCATGTTGATGTCGGAATTACCTTGATACTGCGCCAAAAGCGCGCCCGCAAGACCAACAAGTCCGTTGGAGAT
>CAYJFU010000027.1:0-403 GCA_964369445.1 uncultured Oscillospiraceae bacterium
ATTTGTGCAAGTACATTTATGAAGTCATTATAAGCGATTTTCATAGCTCTTTCTTAGGCGAGGGCTCTGAGGTATTGCAAAGCATGGGTATAGTAATTATAGGCGGACTTATAACCTCAACACTACTTGTACTACTGCTAATGCCTGCGTTCTACCTGATTATTGATAAGAAAAGCAAGGTGGGATTATAAACAAAAAAAATGATGCTGTGATTGATTTACGCACAGCATCAGGAAAACAAAAAACACAAATGAAAGGAATTAAAAAATGTTCAGAAGACGAAGAAGAGTTGTAGTAGGGCGACCGATGAGAAGAATGAGAATGGGGTGCTTTACAATAATATTACCGATTTTCGCTATAATCGGACTTGTGATGATTATTTTTTAAGATCAAAAAGCATAAA
>CAYJFU010000027.1:413-27939 GCA_964369445.1 uncultured Oscillospiraceae bacterium
TAAAAGATGTGCAGAAGACGAAGAGTTGTAGTAGGGCGACCGGTGAGAAGAATGAGGATGGGATGCTTTACAGTATTACTGCCGATTTTCGCTATAATCGGACTTTTGATGATTATTTTTTAACATCACAAAACATAAAACAACATTATATTTTAGTGGTAAACTATATAGCCACTTTATGCGTTATATAACTTTTTGCAATTTTGCACGTTAAATCACTCAGTTGCTTATCATAAAATCATCACATCGCCCAGTCCTTTTCCTCTTGTTTTTTCCCTTATAATTGTTTTGAAACTGTATAATACGATATAACAACTTAAAACATACTGCAGTTTGCAGTTTAATTAACACTTTTTTGTGCCTTTTTACACTAACAATTCACAGCTGCGGCAACTAATAGGGGGCTTTACGTAAACGGAAGTTTGTCAAAATATAATTAGTTGCTATACCATGCCGGCTGAATACACTAAGCATATGATGGAGCTAAAAAGGCATAAAAAATCAATTTATGCTGTTTGTGATTTTGATGCAGTGGCCTGTTTGTATCATTACAAACAATTGAAAATCTTTTTAATAAATAGAAGTATAATTTTTACAAAAAATGTTATCTTCAATCGTAAATTTGTATACAATGACAAAACAACATGCGATAATTTATGCATATGAACAATTGACTTGAAAGTATTCATAGCTTATAATTAAATAGTCAAAATAATGTGTTTTGTGAAATTTGGTTATAAAAACGGTTGCTCACTTTATGCACATGGTATTAACATCATACATTTGAAAGCAGTGTTACGATTTTGCATTTTATCATAGTTTATAATACTGTTTTTTTGTGGTGTACATAAACATACTTTTATGGAGGAAAAGAATGAAATTGTTTAAAAAAGTAGGCGTTTCGCTGTTAGCGCTTTCAATGGCACTGGCAATGTTCGCAAGTTGCTCACAGGCAGAGCCGGCAACAGATGCACCGGCTGAAGATGGCGCAACAGACGCACCGGCAGCAGAGGCAGCAAGCGGTGAAGAGATTGAGCTGAACTTCCCATGTATTTGGGTTGCTAAGGACTCCAAAGCTGAAGTTTTCGGCGAGATGGTAGCGGCATTTAACGAAGAAAACGCAGGTTCCATCAAGGTTGTCATCGAGGAGCAGACGGACTATCAAGCTGCACGTGACAAACAGAGAACACAGATAACAACAGGTAATGCCCCCGACATCATGCTTGTTGACACCGAAGGTGACGTTATCCCGTTTTCCGAGAGTGGAGAGCTGCTTGACCTGACACCCTACATGGACGAAGAGTGGGCGGCAACATTTAACACAGGCGTACTTGACACTGCAAAAATCGACGGCAAACTTTTTGTTCTGCCCATCGAGAACGCATACTTCCCCATCATGTACAACAAAAAGCTTTTAGAGCAGGTTGGTTACACTGAGTTCCCGGCTACATACGAAGAGCTTTTTGAGCTTGCTGATGCACTGACAGCGGCCGGCATCACACCTTTCTCCCAGATGACAGGTGAAAACGCTTACACATCCATGCACTGGTACTCCTACGCTGTATCAGCAGCAGGCGGCCAGGACGCTATCATGGATTTCTCTAACCCTGCTCTTGTTGAGGGCGCAGACATACTGCTCAAAATGTTCGACTACACAACCGCTGATGCAATCGGTGCAGGCGCTGCTGTTTCCGCAGGTCACTTCTTAAACGAGCGTACAGCAATGTTCATGAACGGCCCATGGTTCTTCGGACGTATCCCGACCGAAGGTACAGGCGATCTTCCGGAAAACGTAGGTCTTGCCGCAATGCCGGCTCTTGAGGGCGGCTCCGGCGAAGCAGGCGCATTGACAACAATGGTACAAAACCGTTTTGCACTAGCCGACCAAGAGGATCAAGCTAAAGAAGAGGCTGCAGTTGCTTTCTTGAAATATGTTACAGATCCCGAGTGGATTTCAAAGCTGACACTCAGCTCCGGTGCGTTCTTTACAGTTAACACCGGCGAAATTGAAGGTTTAAGCGATCTTCAAACAGATCTTCTTGCACTTGCTGAAAGTGCTCCGTACCTGTCACCGACATTCCAACAGCACTCAACAGCTGTTATCGGTGCATTGCCGGCAGCTATCGACGGTCTTGTATTGGGCGAGTACACATCTGAAGAATTCGTTGCGGCTCTCGCTGCCGAAGATGAATAAAATAGTAATTCGACTATAATACAACCATGCAATAATTAATAATGGTGTGGTAAAGGTAAAATTTAATATGAATTTGCCTTTGCTACACCATTATTTTTTGTTAAACAATAGGAGAACTTTTAATGGAAACCAGAAAAGATGATAGATTAGGCATTGTCGTTTTTCTAATACCGGGTATGATATTGTTCACACTGTTCTTTATAATACCTGTAATTTATGTTGTCGTTGTCAGCTTTGCGGATTGGAACGGTTTTGGAGATTTTACTCTCAACGGCATTGATAACTACATAGAAATATTTCAAGACGACGTGTTTTTGAGAAGTATCGGCAACAACATAATTTGGTCGATATGTGCCTGTGCTATTCAAGTTCCGCTTGCGATGGTGATGGCGCTTATATTGTCCAGCAAGCCAAAAGCATGGAAATTTTTCCGCACCGTTTACTTTTTTCCGCAGGTTGTGTCCGGCATTGCGCTTGCTATGCTGTGGCAGGCGGTCTATAACGCCGAGTTTGGACTTTTAAACGGTCTTTTGGAGGTTATGGGGCTTGGTCATCTTGCGACAAACTGGCTCGGCAATCCCGATACTGCCCTTGCAGCTGTCGTCGTTTACTGGCTCTTTTATATCGGCTATTACATGGTTATCATCATGTCGGACATCGCCGGCATCGACAGGTCACTGTACGAGGCGGCAGATATCGACGGCGCTACAAAACTGCAACAGGATAGGCATATAACAATCCCACTCATAAGGACTTCGCTTATGACATGTATCACCCTGTCTGCTATACTGGGTCTGCGTACCTTTGAACAGGTCTACACGCTGACAAACGGCGGCCCTTTCAACAGAACATCCGTAATGGTTATGTATCTGTACAAAGAACTGCAAAATATCAGTTACGGCACAGCCAGTGCAGCGGCGGTTGTACTTATTGCCGTAGGTACAGGTGTGATACTCGCAATAAGAAAGATTTTCGCAGCTACAGCTAAATAGTGTTGACAAAAGCGCTCAGCCGTATATTTTGGTAATTGTTGCGCTTTACTGCACAATTAAAATTCACATTCCACAACGCAGTGAATTATTTTTCTTCTTTGTAGAATAGAAAACATAAAAATCTATTCGTTTTTGCTTGCGCTGACACTATATGAATATAGCTAACCACTTTGAAAAAATATTAAGAGGTACTTATGACTACTACTCAAAAAAATCCTTTGCAGGAAAACCCTGTTAAGGTTGTCCTGTTAAAGATAGGCAAATGGTTTTTGCTTATCTTCTTTGCAGCCTATGCACTGTTCCCGATGCTGTGGCTTGCAATGTCATCCTTTAAGACAAACGCTGAGTTACTGGATAACCCATTTTCACTGCCTGCCGTGCCGCAGGTGCAAAACTATATTAATGCACTGGAGCTGTCCGGTATTGCCGGTATGATGTTAAACTCCGTCATTGTAGGCCTGTTTGCAACGTTGTTTACCGTTGTCATAGCTTCAATGATTGGCTACTGCATCGCGCGCTTTAAGTTTAAAGGCAAAGAAATTATATTCGGCCTTTTCTCCGCCGGCATACTTGTGCCGCTCAACGCACTTATGGTGCCGTACTTTGTTATTATAAACGAACTCGGTGTTTACGACACAAAACCCGGTCTCATACTCGTTTATACGGCTATCGGACTGCCTATTTCAACATTCATTATTCGCGGTTTTATGGAGACACTGCCGGTTGAAATTGAAGAGGCGGCATACATCGACGGTTGCGGATTTTTTCAGCGCTTTTGGCGCATAACATTCCCGCTTTCCAAAACCGGTCTTGTAACCGCTGCAACACTGCACTTTATCACATGTTGGAACGAATTTGTATTTGCAAACCTGCTTGTTTCTTCCGAAACAAACAAGACAATTCAGCTCGGTATTCGTTACTTTACCAACCAGTTCACCACCGACTACGTTTCGATGTACGCGGCGATAGTGCTCAGCATTGTTCCTGCGGTCGTCGCCTATGTGCTGTTCCAAGAACGTATTGTCTCCGGTCTGTCCAGTGGTGCCGTTAAAGGTTAATAAATTTCTCCCCAACTAAATGATGAAAAAATCTTGGCGGTAATTTTGCCGCATTTTAATGTCAAAGAGTCTTTTCCTTGAACTACGGACAAAATTCCTTGCATTTCTTTTGTCCACGATTTAATTGGGGGAGCATTATGCAACAATACACATTAATAAATGCAAATATCATCAGCGGTGGGACAATAAAAAAAGACTGCTGTTTGCAGATTGAGGGTGGTGTCATTCGTGGCATCACCTCTATGCATAGCTTTGAGCATGGTGGTGTCACCATCGACATCAAAGGTCAACACCTGACACCTGCCTACATCGACATACACACCCATGGTGCTAAAATGTTTGACGTCATGGACGCGGAGCATGCCGGCTTGGATCGCATATGCGAGCACCACTACGCTACCGGTGTCGGCACGTTTTTGCCAACAACATTGACGGCATCCTTGCAAAGCACCCAAAAAGTCTTTGACCTTTTGCGCAACTTCATCCCAAAAGTGCCGGTGAGCATTCACGGAGTGCACATGGAGGGGCCTTTGTTGTCCTGTAAGAACAAAGGAGCACACCCGACGGAGCATCTTCGCGGTGCCGATGATGATCTCATCGCGTTTGCAGAGCAAAATAAGGATATGATAAAGCTTATCACCGTTGCACCCGATATCGACGATGCACCGAAATTTATTACATGGTGCGTACAAAACGGTATTGTCGTCTCGGGCGGGCATGATGCCGCGGTTGACACAGAGGTGCAGGCGGCAGTCGCTGCCGGTATGCGCGGTGTGACGCATGTTTACTGCTGTACATCAACGGTATCGCGACGTAACGGCGACCCAACCAAGCGTACCGGTCTTTTGGAATATGCGCTTTTGAATGACAATATCTATGTCGAAGCGGTTGCCGACAACCATCACCTGCCTATCGACCTGATGCGACTGCTGTACAAGGTAAAAGGCTATAAAAACATATGCCTTGTCTCGGACAGCATACGCGCCACAGGTATGCCCGATGGTGATTACATTTTAGGTAGTAAACAAAGCGGCGTGCCGGTTGTGGTGCGTGACGGTATAGCCATACAAAAACATGAAAATGCCTTTGCCGGAAGTGTTACCCCGGTATGTGACATGGTGCACAATGCGGTCAAAGATGCCGGCGTACCCCTTGCTGAGGCGGTAGCTATGGCAACACAGGTACCCGCTGACATACTGGGTTTACATCAAGTTGGCAGTGTAGAAGTCGGTTACCAAGCTAAGCTTAACGTAATCGGCGGTGATGGCAAATTTGTAGAGCCGCTGTTTTTGTAGCTGTTACTGTTAGAAATGGGACTGTCGCATTGGCAAAATTTATTGTAAAATGCACAAAGGTTTGATGTGTTTGGATTGCTTTGCGTGCTTGCGAGTAGTTTAAGTAAGCAAAAATGAAACAAGAATTGCAAATTCGACTTTATAGATAAGCCATACCAAAACCCATATAGTCCGACTGTTAAAACTCAGTTTAACTTACGCTGTTGTCAATTGCAATAGAGTGATTATTGCTCAAACCCACGCCTTGTAAACAATATTTTACCGTCATGGTCTTTGTATTAATTTCGAAGCGGTTTAACTCATTGTGACAGCTACGAGTTAATCAACGCTGTTATCCCCACATATTTTGGAGATTGAAATGAAAAAGCTCATTACACGCGCCGATGATTTAGGGCTAAATAGCTCGACAAACAAGGCGATATACCGCACAACCGCGACCGATTTTATAAAAAATATATCTGTAATGGCGGTGGGCGCAGCACTCAGTGAGAGTGCTGAGATGTTTAAGGACGTTAAAGGGGTTTGCTTCGGACTGCACGCTGTTCTCACAAGCGAGTGGGATGATATAAAATGGGGCAGTTTATCAAAGCACCCCTCACTTGAGACAAAGGATGGTTATTTTCATGCACGTAGTGAAAATTTGAGGGAGTTGAACCTTGACCCCGATGTCGTTTTAAAAGAGTTTGACCTGCAACTTGAAAAGGTTGCCGCCGCCGGCTTTAAGCTGAGTTATGTCGACTGTCACATGGGTGTCGAGTTCACCTCGCCGCAAATAATGGATGCCACCAGAGCATGGGCATATAAAAAAGGCCTGCGCTTTGCCGCTGACTATTACACCTTTTTAGGTGAGCGCGCTAACGAGATACCGAACGAGGACGGACTGTTTGCACAGGAGTTGTCGCAGGCACAACAGGACATTTACACAATTTTTTTACATCCGGCACTGTACTCGCAGGAGATGAAGAGGTTTGTCAACATAAAAAACCCCGGATGGACGGTAGCATATCAGAGACAATTGGACTACATGTTTGCATGCGATGCATCGAATGTATTTATAAGCGGTGACGCTGGTTTTACATGCGCACGCTATGATGAAATTTAAAAAAAGAGGTATTTTTATGAAAAAGACATACGAGAAACTCACAAAAGATGAGCTGTTAGCGCAGACAAAAATCCCGCTGGAAACGGTAAAGACGGAGGATGATATCTACCGCCACATGGCAGATGATATGTACAGCCGTATCGTAAAAAACAACGCTGAGGGCAAAAATACAGTTTTTATTGTGCCTGTTGGTCCAATAGGCCAGTACGAGTATCTTGCAAAGCTCTGCAATGACGCTAAAACCGACATGAAAAAGGTCTATTTTTTCAACATGGACGAGTATCTTGACGATGATCTACAGCCGATACCACTTGATCACCCGTTGAGCTTTGAGGGCTTTATGCAGACTTGTTTTTATGACAAGTTGTGCAAAGAAAGCGAAATGCCGGTTGAAAACCGCATCTTTCCGCGCCCGGGCAAAGAGGGCGAAATCTGGGAACTCATACAAAAACTCGGAGGCATTGAAGTCGCGTACGGTGGTATAGGCATAAATGGGCACATTGCGTTTAACGAGCCACCCGAGGCAGATGAGGAGATGACCGACGAGGCGTTTGCGGCACTTGCAACAAGGGTTCTGAAACTAACGCGCGAGACACGCACTATAAACAGCGTTACTGCTGCAAACGGTTACATCGACTATATACCTCAGTACTGCATCACTATCGGTATGAAAGAAATACTGTCCGCACGCGAAATTCGCTTTTACATGAACAGAACTTGGCAGTGTGGTATTGTGAGAAAAATAGCAGTTGGCGATGTCACAAAGTGCGTTCCGGCATCGTTTTTCCAAAAACACGCTGATGCAAAACTTATCGTTGCCTCATACGTCTGTGAAGCACCTTTAAGCCAATTGAGATAAAAAGTTAGTGGCACGCGATTTAGACGGTGTCATCGCAAGTGCTCAGCCGGCTGATTTTGGCAATTTTCACTCTACAGCGTAGCTTAGTTCACACTCCACAAAAGGATTGTATCATTTTTCTTCCATACAGAACAACAAATTCGCTCAAAATCTGCTCACTTCAACTCACGATGACACTACATAGTGGAGTGGCTGTCGTATCTTAATCCAAAACACATCAGATGTTTGTGACTTGACAATGATTCTTAGACAGCAACAGCTCCACATCAACTTATTAAGTTATGAATATGAGATAAAAAAGAGGAAAGTTATGTCGATAAAAACTGCGGTTATAGGAACAGGACTCATGGGTTTCTCCCAGATAAAAAACTGCTTTTCTAAACTTCCGCAATACGAAATTGTTGCAGTTTGTGACAACCACGCGCAAAACCTGCAAAAGGCAGTGGATTTTTTGCATAGCAAAGGTAAAACAGTGCAGAGCTACAGCGATTGTAACACCATGTTAAAGGATAGTGATTTTGACCTCGCCGTTATTGTCACACCTGATTATCTGCACGAAGAGCAGGCGATAGCATGTCTGAATGCCGGCAAGCACATAAGACTGGAAAAGCCGCTTGCCATCACACCCGAGGGTTGCCGCAACATCTACGATGCCTACAAAAACAGTGGTGTTGTTTTTCAAATAGGACTGGAACTGCGCTACAGCTACCTGATAAAGAAGATGAGTGCGATAAAGGGTCAACTTGGCGGTGTAAAAATGATGTGGTGTCATGAGTTCAGGCACCCGTTTTTGGAGAAAACCGGCTCGATAGAAAATTGGATAGTACAAAAAAAGTACTCCGGTGGCACGTTGCTTGAAAAAAACTGTCACCATTTTGATCTGTTTAACTTTATGGCGGAGGCAAAGCCTATCAGCATCTATGCAAGTGGTGATAACAAAACTATTTACGCTGATACCGACGTTTTGGACAATGCTTTTGTGACGGTGGAGTATGAAAACGGTTCGCGTGCCAACCTATCTCTGTGTCTGTTTGCGCCGGAAAAGCGCTGGCAAAAGGATATGACGGCGCTTGAGCTTGGATTGCTGGGCAAACAGGGGCGTATGGAAATGCACGACGATGACCTTTATTTCTGGGACAGGGAGACCTGCTCACAGGAGCACTATCACTTTGAGCGTGACAACCACGAGGCGCACAGCGACGACATACTGCCAAGTCTGGTAGAACTCGCTGAGTGTATACAAAACGGCACACAACCGCTTGCGGACATACATGCCGGTATTAATAGCGCTATGGTCAGCATTGCCGCGGAGATTTCAGCAGAGGAAAAAAGGGTGGTTTCAATTGCGGAACTTGAAGAGATGTTTGACATAAAATACAAGGTCTGATATAAAGGAAAAGGGTTGCACATGAACATTGTGTTTGCGTTTGCCGATGACTGGGGAAGGTACGCCTCATGCTACTACAAAAACGGTTTAGGCAGTGATGTCGGCAAGGTTATCGACACCCCCAACATCGACAGTGTCGCTGAGGACGGGCTGATATTCAGCAACGCGTTTGTACCAGCGCCGTCCTGCACCCCGTGCCGAAGCTCGGTGCTGTCGGGGAGATACTTTTGGCAGACGGGGCAGGGCGCAATTTTGGTGGGCGCAAGGTGGGATGAGAGCATACCCACCTATCCGCTCGAGTTGGAAAAAAGCGGTTACCACATCGGCTACACATACAAGGTCTGGTCACCCGGGGAAAACCCCGATGCACCTTACGGCGGTGAGCGCAACGCCTACCACACAACAAGAAACTTTGAGCGTTTTTCCCACTATGTGACGGAACGAAGCGGTGAGATAGGCATAGAAAACGCAAAACAGGAACTGTATCAAGAGGTGCGCGACAACTTTAAGGACTTTTTGAGTGACAGAAAGAACGGCCAACCGTTTTGCTACTGGTGGGGACCGATGAACACTCATCGAACGTGGGAGCAAGGCTCGGGCAAAAACCTGTGGGGGATAAACCCCGATGACCTAAAAGGGACGATGCCCAAAAGTCTGCCGGACGTCCATGAGGTGCGCGAAGACTTTGCGGATTACCTCGGCGAAACGCTTGCGTTTGACAAGGGCATAGGTGTTTTGATTGAGGAGCTCAAAAAGGCGGGGGAGTATGACAACACACTGTTTGTCATAAGCGGTGATCACGGTATACCGGGTATGCCGCGTGGCAAGTGTAACCTGTATGACATGGGCTGTGAGGTGGCGCTTATCATGAGGTATCCGCAAGCTATAAAAGGCGGCGGGATAGTTGATGATATAATAAATATCATGGATTTAGCACCGACGTTTTTGGATTTGTGCGATGTGTCGATACCAAATGGCATGACAGCAAAAAGTCTCAAACCGTTGCTATTGGGTGATGACAGTACTGAGCCGAAGCGCGACTTTGTAATTATGGGGCGCGAGCGGCATGTCGATGTTGCAAGAGAGGGTTACCTGCCTTATCCGCAGCGGGCCATAAGAACAAAGGACTTTTTGTACATTTACAACTTTGAGCCGGACAGGTGGCCGATGGGCGACCCGTGTGGCCTGCAAGACTCGAACTTTGAAATTGATTATGACATATTGAAGAATAAAACGTTTGCCGCTTTTCCCGATGTGGACGCAAGCCCAACAAAAGCGTGGATCATACACAACCGCAACGATGACCGCTACAGTGAATTTTACACGCTGGGTATGGGCAAGCGCCCACGAGAAGAATTATACTGTATAAACAGCGACACGGACACAGTACTCAATGTGATAACTGAACACCGTCACACAGCGGACGTTTTAAAAGAAAAACTGTTTGCCGAACTTAAAGCGCAGGATGATCCGCGCGTGACCGAGTCGGATTGTCGTTTTGAACACCTGCCTTTCACGGTTGCTGTCAACAAAAAGGGCTGATGAAATTTTAATGCCATAGCCATTTTATTTTTAGTCGGTCGCCTAGTCATTTTTAAATTTAACTATTAGGTCATTCGGGTTTAACCTGCCTAGAGATAAGTATCTACCGACTAAACCGGTGGATACTTATTCTTGTTTTTACATGAAAATCATACTCTGTGCCGATGGTGCGTAAAAGCTTATAGTTGAGTGTGAAAAAACTCCTTACACCCACCATCACAAGCGGTCGCTTTGCCATTCAATTGCAATAAGCAGCATGTTGCCATACATACGTTACCGCTGTGTCTGATAACCCAATACCACATAAATTTCTAAAGCCCTCGTTTGACATGGATTTGCTAAAATGCTATAACATCTTGTGAGCCATTTCTACAATGAGGATTATATGCAGTCGAATGCGCTTGCAAAAAATTTCAATGGAATCCAGCTCATAAAGCACACAATTCCTACTATAATAATGATGCTTTTTATTTCCACCTATACCATTGTGGACGGCATTTTTGTCGCTAACTTTGTAAACGAGGATGCGCTGTCCGCTGTCAATATTGTCTTTCCTATAATAATACTGGCAGGTTCTGTGGGCATGATGCTTGCAAAATAGCTTACCACTGTGGCACATCCACCCACAAGGGGAATCGATGTGGCGGTGGAGTGGCTCTTGTCCGAGGGCGAAAATTTTTTTCCAAGCGCGAACGATGCCTCTTCCACCATTCCCAGCGGGACTACCGTTGTTTTAACTTCGTTAACCGCCGAAAAGATTAATACGATGAAAAGATATGCGTCGCAAAAAAACCTAATCGGAAGTGTGGTATTTATGGCGGATATCAATCTAGTTGATGCCGATGGAGTCGAGGTGCAGCCGAATGCCGATACAAAAATCCGCATTGAAATCCCGGCTGTTAAGGTGGGCGGCCCGTCACCGATGACCGGTGTATGGGCGTAACAAAATTTCAGGGGCGCTTAACATTTGGTCGACTCAGTTGGTCGACTCAGAATGTTGAAAAACCTACAAAAAACATAATTCTACGACATGTGCGCCGAATTATGTTTTTGCCCGGACAGATTAAAGCGGCTCACGGATTGGCCGTACACAAGCAGAAAAAGCTTCCGCCGCTGTGATGCGTTTAAGCTTATAAATTTGAAAATAACAACATTATACCGGTTATTATTGCAAACATACAAATATAACCTTGAAATATTGTCCATAATGTAATAGAATAAGATGGGAATAAATACAAATGTTTGTTTTGGAAAAGTAACTCGTTATTAAAAAGGGGAAAAGTTATGACAAAAATTAGAAACAAAATTATCCTGGCAATTTTGTTTGCAATATTACTTACAGTTGTGGTTTTAAGTACTATATCTGTCAGCTCTACGCTTAATGCTTCCATAGAAACAACAAAAACAACGTTAGCGGAAACTGCTGTTATTGCTGCTCAAACCGCAAGCAGTACAATAGGAAATTATACCGTTGCGGTAGGTGAAATGGCCACGAGTGTAATTCTTGTGTCTTCGGAATATACTCAAGAGGAAAAACAGAGTTATATAAATAAAAAGACTGAAAGTTATTACATGAGAAGCGGCAGCATGCTTAATGCACAAGGCGTGGATATGTTTACGGGAGAAGATTTGTCCGGTAGTGATTTTTATACGAGTGCAAAGAATGGAAGCACATTTTTTTCTGAACCGATTATTTCTGAAGACGCAACCGATGCATATATAGCGGTTTCTGCACCTGTGTTAGACAACGATAGGCTTGTAGGTGTTTTGTATTTCTTTTGCGATACCGTTGTTTTGCAAAACTTGGTAGAAAGTGTCGCCATAGGCGATACAGGAAGTGCGTATATTCTGGACAGTAGCGGCACAACAATAGCTTATAACGATTATTCTGTTGTGATGTCGCAGGAAAACGTAATACAGAATGCACAGACGGATCCATCGCTTGCAAGCCTTGCAGCAATCGAACAAAAGATGATAAGCGGAGAGTCCGGTGTAGGGTCTTATGAATATAATGGTGCTATTGAATATCAGGCATATGCTCCGATTCCGGCCACAAACGGCTGGAGTATAGCGGTTGCTTCCACCGAAGCAGAGCTGTTGCAAGCGGCATTTGATTCGATTGTTGCTATTGCAATTGTAGCAGTTATAATGATAATCCTTGGTTTCGTTCTTGCAATTTATACAAGCTCTTCTATCGGCAAACCCATTGTTGCATGTGTAGACAGGTTAAACGCACTGGCAAAAGGTGATTTAAAAACCCCGGTTCCGGTCGTTAAAACAAAGGATGAAACATATCAGCTTTCACAATCCACAGAAGCTATTATCGCGAGCCTTTCTGAAATTATTTTTGATTTGGATAGATCGCTTTCAAAAATGGCGGACGGAGAACTTAACTTTGATATAAAAAATAGTGATGCATACATCGGTGATTATAGCTCGCTACACACATCTGTTGTAAAAATTGCAAATAGCTTATCCACTACTATGGAACAGATAAATAACGCGACAGCACAGGTAAGCCTCGGAAGCGCTCAGGTAGCAGATGGGGCACAGGCTTTAGCGCAGGGCGCTACCGAGCAATCTGCTGCTGTTGAGGAACTTGCCGCTACAATAGAACTCATTACCGAGAAGATAGGGCAAACTGAAATGGACGCCCAGGCAGCAAGTAGCTCAAATGAAAAATCTCAACTGGCGCTCGCCCAAAGCAACGAGCAGATGAATCAGATGCTTGCCGCTATGCAGGGTATTAACGACAAAGCAACAAAAATCAGCAACATTGTTAAGGCCATTGACGACATAGCGTTCCAAACAAATATTTTAGCACTAAATGCTGCGGTTGAGGCCGCACGCGCAGGGGCTTCGGGTAAAGGCTTTGCAGTTGTGGCAGACGAGGTGCGTAGCCTGGCTGCTAAATCAGCTGAATCTGCAAAAAATACAACGCTGCTTATTGAAGAAACCATTGCAGTTGTAAATGAAGGTAATGAAATTGCTATCCAAACCTCTGATGCTATCGCAGCTGTGGGGAATAATGCAAACGAATTAAGCGGACTTGTAAACAGTATTGCGACTGCGATTGCTGAGCAGGCGGAATCAACGAAACAAATTAACGTGGGTGTAAGCCAAATATCTTCCGTTGTTCACTCCAACACGGCTACGGCAGAGGAAAGCGCGGCTACAAGTCAGACACTTTCGAGTGAGGCAAACACACTTAAAACGCTTGTAGGTCGCTTTAAGTTTTAATTAAAACCTACCCCTGATTGACACTATAACGGTCACCCGTTATAGTGTCAATTGTTTTATGAAAACCACCGGCTACTCCGGCAGGCCTACAGTTCTCAACATGTGGTATTCATTTGTTAAAAACATACTGCATGATGTACAAAGTTTTCAATAAGCTTACAGAATTGTGGGAAAGGAGTGCGACAGAACGACCAATAAAAGGCTACTTATTCCAGTGGCCTTTCGGGCGTTACTCTTCTAGATAGTAGTCGGCTAGGTATTCGACGATGTGTTGCTGATGCAAACGAAACAAGAATTGTGAAACATGTCATCATCTTACCCTACAAAATGCAAAACAATTTGCGGTACTCGTTGGGTGACATGCTCTCGAGCTTTTTAAACACCTGTGAAAAGTAGGTGTAATCCGAAAACCCCACCAGATACGACACATCTATAATCTTCAAATGTTTATCGTGCAGGTGCTCTTTTGCCTTGTCAATGCGTATGCGTGCCACTATGTCGGTAAAGTTCATGTCCGTCTCTTTTTTTAGCAGACGGCTGAGATACCCGGCACTTACATTAAACAATTGTGCCACCTCTGTTAGTGACACATTTTCCGCATACCGCGCCTCTAAAAGAGCTATAACCTTTTTTACCAGCGGACTTATGTCGTCGCTTATAACTTGCGTTTTAAATGCTTTTATCGCACCGTTAACATACTCCGCTATCTCGACCGGATTGTTGCACGCATTTATCTCAGCGGCTAGGTCCGCCGTTGTGTCGGACACGTTTGCAATGTTCATGTTTTTGTTTAGCGCCGTGCATATCTGTATTGCTGTGGTTTTAAGCTCGGCAAGGCTGTCTGACACAACGGGTGTCTCGGGTTTGTCTGCAGGTGCTGTTGTGAGCGCTTTTTGAACGGCTTGTATCAAGTCATCATTTTTTATCGGCTTTAGCAGATACTCCACCGCACCATAATGTATCGCTTTTCTTGCGTACTCAAACTCTTGAAAACCGGTTATAAATATTACCTTTGCCGTTATACCCTCGACAGTGATTTTTTCAATTAGCTGAATACCTGTCAGTGCCGGCATCTTTATGTCAGATATAATTATGTCAGGTGACAGCGCCTTGATAAGAGCCCATGCATCAAGTCCGTTTTCCGCCGTACCCACCACCTCGCACCCCAGCGCCGTCCAGTTGATGGTGTCGCTTATCGAACGTCGTATTAACGGATTGTCATCGCAAATTAATATTTTATACATCACTTTCCCCCTGCTCGTTATACGGAAGCAGTATCGCTACGGTGGTGCCCATGTCCTGTGTGCTTTTGATGCTGGTTCCATATTGCTCGCCGTACAGTATCTGCAACCGCTTGTGGACGCTGTTTATACCTATGTGCTTATCGCTTGCCTCGTTGCCGTCCTGCTCACCCTTTTGTTGGTTTAGCAAAAGAGCCTCCATAACCTGCTTTGAAATACCGCAACCGTTGTCGGTGACCGCTATAAGTAGATCCTGTGCCACACGCTCCGCCTTTATGTGAATAGTAAACCGTGTGGTGCTGTTTTCCAAACCGTGCATGATACAGTTTTCCACAAGCGGTTGCAGTATAAGGCGCGGCACCATCGACGATACGACTTCCTGATCTACCTCCGTCACTATATCAAGCTTGTCACCGAAATTGAGCTTGTGTATTTCAAGATACTTGCCGGTATACTCAAGTTCCTCGCTAAGAGGTATGAATCGCTTGTCCGACTGCATGGTTTGGCGCAAAAGTGAACCTAAAATGCAAATAGCATCGCTTATATCCTTGCAACCGTCCAGTTTTGCCATGCTGTTTATCGTCTCGAGTGTGTTGCACAAAAAATGCGGGTTTATTTTGGATTGAAGTGCGCTGTACTCAAACTTTAGCGCGCGCAGTTCTTCGTTACGCTGTTTTGCCTTGGATACATACACGTCTTGGATGAGATCCATGTTGCGTTGACCCATTATGTTAAATGTGTTGATAACGTCGGAAATCTCGTCTTTCTTTTTTGGCATTTCAATGCGTTTAAAGCTATCTGCCGTGAAGGTGTTGAGGTGTCGTGTCAGGACATTTAAATTTTTTGTCATCCTGGAAATATAGATGACGGTGAGCAAAACGGAAAAAAATATGGCAATACCGCACAGCAGTGCAAAATAGTACAGCGTCACCTCGGTGTCGGATAGCAATGCGCTGATAGGGGTAACACTCAACGCATAAAGGTTGTCATCATAAAGCGCTCGAGTTTGAATGATGTATCTGTCGCCCTCAAAACTCACATCAAGCACGCCGTGCGACATGTCGGTAACCTGCCCGGTAGAGCGCAGGTGCGCCAGAATGCGTTCGGTCTGATCGGGAACCACTTGCTGTGGTGTTACGAGTTTCATATCACCGTCGGCAAGGTAAATCTGCTGATCCGTCTCCAGGTAATATGTCCCGCATTTGTCAAAAAGGTGCTGGGTGTCAACCTGTACGACATGTTTACCACTGTTTACAAAACCGTTGGTTACCGACAGCAATGACCTCCAAAAATACAGATTGTTTTCGTCATCTATTATCCACTGAACCCTGCCGACGTTGTCCTCATCTATGTCCTGTGAAAAATATTGTTCTATATAGGGCGATATGTAGGTGGATTGAACGTTAAATGTGTTGGGTATGTATATTTTGTTGTCGTTTGACAGAATAAAGTTGGATTCAAAAATGCTGTGTGTCCCTATTAAATCTAAAAACTCAGTTGTGGATTGCATTACTTCAATGTCACTGCGCACGGAAGTGCCCTCTTCAAACAGAATGTCCGCTATCTCGTAATAGATAACGTTCTGATTTTGATATGTAATCATGTTTTCGAGTTCGCCCTCAAAAACAAGCGACACCTGATTTATTATGTCAGTGGAAAAATCAATTGCCCTGTTGACGGTATTGCTGTAGGTTATTATATAGTTGACGGTTGTCAGCAATGTCGACACCACCAGTATGAGTACGATATTTGTAATTAAAAGTTTTGCTTTTATGCTATGAAGTTTCATATGGATTTCCCTTTTGTGGAATGTGAATTACGCTAACTCAGTAGAGCGGAAAATCTGTTGGCTTAACACTCGTGTCAATTCTATCCGGTGCGCAGCCCCGGTATAGCAGTTACAGACATTGTATAACTATGATAGTGTAACAATAAAAAAAATACAAGTACAGATTGTAATAAAATTGGCCGTAAACGCATTTTAAACACATCTTTGTGCAATTTTACTAAAATATTTAGTGAAATTTATACCTTCAAAGGTCAAAATATTAAATAATAGGTAAAAATTTTATATTGAAGATGTGTTTGATTTTTGATACCATTTCATTAAAGAAAACACACAAAAATTTTGCAGGAGGAGTAATACCGATGAAAAAGACATTCGCACTACTACTTTGCATAGCACTGTTTGCAACGCTCATAACAGGCTGTGCACCTAGCGTCAACACCGAAAGCGAAGCCGCACCGGCGGCCGAAAGCGAGGCACCGGCAGAGCAAGAAGAGGCACCCGCCGAGGGAGAGCCTGTCACGTTACAGTTTGTACATCTTATGAACTCACCGTTCACCGAAAGCATCGACCGCATGACAGATAAATACACAGAGCTTAACCCGAGCATCACATTTGAGAGTGAAGTTTTAAAAGCTGATGCACGTTACACCGTTTTGTCCACCAGAATAGCCTCCGGCGAGACACCTGACATATTCATGAGCGTTGAGAGCGGTCCATCCATGTCCATGTGGGCAGACGCGGCAGTTGACCTAAGCAACGAGACATGGTGGGACAACATCACGCCGGCGGCTATCCCAATGGTGGAATACGAGGGCAAGCGCATTGCACTTCCTTTCAACACCAACGTCTGGGGACTGCTTTACAACAAAGATGTCTTTGCCGAGGTTGGAATAACCGAAATGCCGACAACACTTTCCGAATTGCAGGCTGTAGCTGATCAACTTGAGGCGGCAGGTATAACTCCTTTCGGCGCCGGATTTAAGGATGCATGGGTAGGTCAGCATCTGTTGCAACATCCGTTCGGGTTTGACATCGGCAGTTATTCTGATATCAATGCGCGCTTTGCGGAATATAACGCAGGCACAGCGCTTGTAACCGACGACACATGGTTGCCCAAATTGATGGACATGTACGAAGTTGTAAAAAACAACTGCCAAGAAAACCCGTTTAACACCGATTCCACCATGCAGTATCAAATGCTTGCAACAGGCGAAGTCGGCATGATAATTCAGGGTGACTGGGCAGAGGCACCGGCAAGATTGATAGATCCCGAAACAAACATAGGTATAGCGTTGCTCCCGATGTCGGAAGATCCGGCAGATGCAAAGATATTCACACAATACGCCGCACGTACAATATTTGTAGGTAAAGGTGACCACGTAGAGCAGAGCCTTGACTTTATCGAGTGGCTTGCGTCCGACCCGTGGGTTGTAGAGTGGTACAACACAGATTTCAAACAACTTGCACCCATTAACGGCGTTGCACCGACAGGCAGCGACATTCAGATAGTTGAAGACGGTGCAAAACTTGCCGCAGTCGAGGCAAATGTTGCACCGTGGGGCAAAACGCTTGTTCCACCCGAGCTGTTTGCTGAGTTCCCGTCCATACAAGAGGACTTCCTGCTTGACACCAAGACAAAAGAAGAGGTTGTGCAGGAGATAAGCGACAAGTGGCAAGAGTACGCCGCTAACAACAGCTAGATTGTCTAAAACACAAGAATATTTTTTAGTCAAAACATGATGGTTTTGGGTTGCTCCCCTCGCCGGTGGTGGGGGGAGCAACCCAAGACAAAACAAAATTGAAAAACTCATTCGGCGGTTTTGTTCACTTAATATGAAAAAATATTGTTTGCCGGGGTTATCGCATTTGTGGAAATCATTGTCAGTTTGTACAAAAGTTTGCTGTGCTTTAGATTGCTTCCTCCGGGTGACAATCTAAATGTAACAAAAATTGAACAATTTGCCTTTATTGCGACAGCTTCAAAAAGAAAAACAGGTTCATTTTCGAGGGCATTATGATGTTATACTCACTTTAACCTAACAAAATCCATTCGGCAACAAGGAGGCCTGTCTATGAAAACAAAGAAAAAATGGCGTGCCAATTTAGAAATGCTGTTATTTAGCGCCCCTGCTATAATAATGGTGGTTCTTTTTGTGCACATCCCACTGCTTAACGGCATGGGATATTCCCTTTACGACTGGGACGGCGTCTCCAATGACGCCACATTTGTCGGTCTTGGTAACTTTATCGACCTTTTATCTGATGAGTTCTTTTTGGGAAGCATCGGTTATTCGCTTATCTATGCACTGACAAACGTTGTTTTTATCAATGTTTTCGCGGTGTTTTTAGCGGAGTTTTTAAGCGACAAAAAAATGAAGATAGGCGGCATTATGAGAACGGTGTTTTTTGCGCCCAACGTTGTGTCGCTCGTCGTTACAGCTATGATATGGATGTTTATATTCTCGACGGCTTTTGCAAGCTTTGTCACCGCCACAGGCTGGGAGTTTATGAACATCGACTGGTTTGGCAACACGACCAACGCACGTCTTGTACTGTTTATTGTCACCTCATGGGTCACCACCGGTTATCTTATGATAATTTACGTTGCGGGTCTTAATGCAATTGATACTTCAATACTTGAATCCGCAAGCATTGACGGTTGTTCGCGCTTTAAGATGTTTATGTCGATAAAACTTCCCCTGCTCATGCCCTCCGTCGTCATATGCGTGTTCTGGATGACCCTTTACTCCCTTAAAAGCTTTGACTTGCCCTATGTTTTGACCGGAGGCGCACCGTCCAACACGACACAGACACTGCCGATGAATATGTACGCAACGGCTTACCAGTACTCGCAGTACGGTTATGCCAGTGCAAAGGGTATTGTGCTGTTCCTGCTCATACTTGTAGTGACGGTTATCGAGCTCAAGATACTTAAAAAACGCGAAGTGCAGGTATAGGTGGTATCATGAAAAAAACCGTAAAAATTGTAACTAACATTCTTATTGTCCTTTTGGGGCTTGTGTTTATAGCACCTATCCTGCTTGTGATAATCAACTCCTTTAAAAGTTACGGTGAGATATACACATCACCGTTTTCGCTCCCGACCGAGTGGCATGTGGAAAATTACATTAAGGTGTTTACCGACATGGACTACCCGCGCAAGCTGTTAAACTCGCTTATGACCACCGTTGTGCCGTTGCCGTTTATCCTTGTGATAGGTTCGATGGCGGCATACAAGCTACAGCGCACCCACACAAAATTGTCCACCATAGTCTTTTACGTCATGGTATCCACCATGCTCATACCGATAAGCGTTATCATGGTACCGCTGTTGACACAGATGGCAAATGCTGGTTTGACCGACTCACTGTTTGGAATTATACTAATTTATATAGGCTTTCAGACACCGTTTACGATATTTTTGTATCACGGTTTTGTAAAAAACATTTCGCTTTCAATAGAGGAATCAGCAACTATCGACGGTTGCAACAGCATCCAGACATTCTTTTTTATCGTGTTCCCCATGCTGAAACCCATCACCGCAACTATTACGGTACTGCTGTCACTCACGTTCTGGAACGACTTTTTCCTACCGATGTTGATGATACACAGCAAGGCGAACCGCACACTGCCGCTCGAAGCGTTCCGCTACCTCGGTGAAGCAATGAAAGACTGGCCCATGCTACTGCCTGCCGCTGTACTGCTTTCACTTCCGATATTTATAATATTCTTTATATTCCAGCGTTACATACTTGACGGTGTAGGTCAAGGCGCAGTTAAAGGTTAAGACGAAAGGGAAAAACCATGGACAAAACAAAACACTTAAACTCAATAAAAGAAAAACTTGACTTTGTGTACGGAGAAGCTACAGCCGCCACATTGTTTGATGAACTTAAAATTATGGTGCGCGACTACAGCGAACGCATTGAAAAACGCAAGGCAGAGGGTGGCTATGGCAAAAAGCTGTCCCCCAAAATGACACAAAATGATGCGATACTGATAACATACGGCGACCAGATTGCCGGCGATAAGGACAACACGGCACTAGCAAACCTTAAAGTGTTTTCCGACAAATACTTAAAGGATATGATAAGTGCGATACACATCCTGCCGTTTTTTCCATACTCCTCCGACGATGGGTTTTCCGTTATAGATTACCTGAAAGTCAACGAGGACATGGGAAACTGGGGTGATATTGACCGCCTGACAGAGAATTTTAGGGTCATGTTTGACTACGTCGCAAACCACATGTCCTCACAGAGTGAGTGGTTTAAGGGCTACTTGAATAAAGAAGAGCAATACGCGGATTACTTTACAAGTGTAGAGGGCAATCCCGACCTGTCGGGGGTGGTTCGCCCAAGAGCGCACCCACTGCTGACAAGCTACAACGACAAGGACGGCAAAGAGGTTAAGGTTTGGACAACTTTCAGTGCCGACCAGGTGGACATTAACTATGAAAACCCCAAGGTGTTTTTGGTTATGTCCAAAATACTGCTGGAGTATTATCTGCACGGTGCCTCACTGGTGCGCCTTGATGCCATCCTGTACATGTGGAAGATAATAGGAACCGAGTGCGCTCATCTGGAACAGACACACACTATAATAAAGATATGGCGTGACTTGACCGAACTCGTAATGCCCGAGGGCATCATACTTGCAGAGGTCAGCGCGCCCCACGTCAAAAACATGACCTACCTCGGCAACGGCACCGATGAGTGCCACATGATTTACCAATTCCCCCTTGCACCGCTCACACTGTACAGCTTTTTAAAACAGGATGCCTCGATAATGACAAAGTGGGCAGCAGGTATTGAGGTGCCGGACAAAAAGGCGACATTTTTCAACCTGCTTGCTTGCCACGACGGCATAGGTGTGATGCCGGCACGCGGCATACTGCCGGAGGAAGAGATAATCTGGCTTGCGGATGAGATGAAAAAACGCGGTGGCGATGTCTCTTACAAGGCAAACAGCGACGGCAGTGAAAGTCCATATGAACTTAACATCGTCTACCGTGATGCTATAAAGGATATATCGGCGAGTGATGAAATAAATACAAAGCGCTTTGTATGCGCCTATGCCATAGTGCTTGCTATGAGAGGTGTGCCGGGTCTTTACATACATGCTCTTTTAGGCTCCTACAACTCACCTGAAGAGGTGGCGAGAACCGGCATTAAACGTTCGATAAACCGCAAAAAGTTTGAAATGGAGCAGATATCCAAAGAGGTTGAAAGCAATACGGGTTACCGCAGTGCTGTAATAGAAGCATTTAAAGCGATGCTGTCGGCACGCAAGGGTATAGCGGCATTTGATCCTTACGGTGACATGTGTGTTGTCGATGCAGGCAGTGACTGCTTTGTCATACTGCGCAAAAACAGCGACGGTAAGTCAGCACTTGCCATATATAACGTCACGGAAAAACCGGTAGAGGTTAAGGTGAGCATGGGCAACTATGGCTACTTTAACGGGTGCTACACCGCAAAAGCTGTGTTTTGCAAGGACAGTGTCGATATAAAAGACGGCAGTTTTTGCTATACGCTTCCGGCATACGGCTTTGAGTGGTTTGAATAGTCGTTCCATTTGAAAAATGCCACAAGATTGTCGAGCAGAAATTTCGACTATCAAGGCTGAGGAGTGAGCAATGCTTTGTGCATTCCGAGTAACGACAACAAAGATAGGCAAAGTTTCTGCCGAGAAGATGTGGTGGTTTTTATGTTGAATGACGATAGTTTAAATAGGGGGAAAACATGACGTCAAGAGAGCGCATACGCGCAGTTATAAACGGACAGGTGCCGGACAGAGTACCTGTTGATATCGGTGGCTCCACGCTCACCGGAATAAACGTAGAGGAATACATGGAACTTGCCGCGGCACTGCACATCGATGCGCAGATGCCAAAGGTGGTGGACACCTATCAAATGCTTGCAAGGGTCGGCGAGGACATGCGCCACTGGTTTGGCAGTGACGTTGTCGGCGTGGAAAACCCCTCAATAGCATGGGGATACAAGAACACAAATTGGAAACCGTGGACGACACCAAACGGTGCGAACGTGCTTGTACCGGGGCAGTTTAATGCAAAGCAGGACGAAAGCGGCATGTATCTGCTATACGATGCAAACGGTAAACTTGCGGGACAAATGCCGGATAAGGGTTACTATTTTGACAAGATATTTCCCGATATAAATATAGGAGTGATGGATGACATTGAGTTTACCGATCCTGACGACTTTAAAAAGAGCATACCTATTTACACCGACAAGGAGTTGCGGTTAATCGAAGCGCGCGCAAAACACCTGTATAATTACACCGACTATTCGGTACACGGAGAGTTTTTAAAGGGCAACCTTGGCACAAGCGGTGTATTTGCCGGACATCCGCTGGAACAGTGGCTGTGCGTTACGATAATGGAGCCGGAGTACGCAGCGGAGATGGTGGAAGTTTACGCTGATACCACCATTGAAAACTTTAAGCTGTACAGGCAGGCCGTAGGAGACACCATTGACACGATTTTTGTGTCCTCCACCGATTACGGTACGCAAAACAGTGAGCTTTACACCCCCGATGTGTTCAAGGAAATATATCTGCCGCAGTACAAACGAATAAACGGATATATTCACGACAACAGCAACTATAAAATTATATTTCACTGTTGCGGTTCTATACGCAACATACTTCCCTACTTTGTTGAGGCGGGTGTCGATATATTAAACCCGGTGCAGACCTCGGCGACGGGTATGGACCCACAGGTATTAAAGGATCTGTACGGCGACAAACTGGTTTTCTGGGGCGGTGGCGTTGACACACAGGGTGTTTACCCAAACGGCACCCCACAAGAGGTAAAAGCGCAGGTGAAAGAGCGCATAGAGGTGCTCGGAAAAAACGGCGGTTTTGTTTTCACCCCTGTTCACAACACTCAGTATGGCGTACCGGTGGAAAATATTATTGCGATGATGGAAGCGGTTAGGGAGTTTGGCAAGTATTAGAGTGTGTCAACACACCCTAGATTAGGCGACAAACAAAAAAGGAAATAGGCTCCACCTATGATATAAAGTTAATAGTCAAAAAGGATGACTGTTTCCATTAATAGTAGACATCAGAAGCACAGTTCCGTCAACGGGTAGTAAAATATCAATATAAATACGGAGTGACAAAAGCCGCCACATCAACCCAAACATGTTTTCCGGTCGTCTTTTGCATCCTCGACATCTTTATACCAAAGCTCTGTTAGTCCAAGTTTTGGGTTTCTGCAACGAAGATTTTGTATCAGTTCTATTTCCTGTGCTGTATGCGCATCAAGGTGATTATGTGGTCTACGAATTTGACACGCTAAACATTCTAACGTCCCTCCTATCGCTTTTTCCATAAAAGATATAACTGCGTGGTTTATTATAGGACGCTACTGTGGGTTTTATGTTTATTATGTTTTATGAATGGCACCTTTTCTATACTTGATGTTTTATGAAAAAAGGGCATATTCTTTAATCTACATTAAATCGTGATACTCTTTCAAAGCGGATATGTACTTGTTCTTCTTAGTTTTATTATGTTAATTATGTTTTGTTAGCTTTAATAAGATAGGTCAAATACACAGCTGGCACAATACACCTATATGATAGCACTGAAAAAGGGCATAAAAACGAGCCTTTTTTCTTAAAAAAAGCCCGTAACACCGATGTCCTCGGCATTTTAAGCCGAGGACATCTTTTTTGGTGGTATTGATGCACACTTTGTCCAAAATAGCTGTACGCTTAAATTTATTTGTACTAAGAATTTTAAGTATATTTAAGGGTTACTGATTATAATAAACATGAAAAGTCATTATTTACTATATTTGCTTTGGAGGGCATTTTATGAAAAAAAATATTTCTGTACTGATTGCAACGACTTTACTTTTATCTGCTTGTACTTCTAATGTAGCTGTAAGCGATGCAGCGTCTACTTCTATAAGCGAAGAAAGCGACATACAATTAGAATCGCAAATTGAAACCGCATCAGACACCACAAACTATAGTAGCCCTATTGTTACGACAGGTCAAACATCAACATATGATATTGATGGTAATATAGTTGATACATCTATAGAACTTTACGGACAAGACGGCGATTATCAAAGTATAGACTTTTCATTTACAGTTAATGATGATGGCACGACATATGATGAAAACACCGGACTGACATGGGTGACACTTCCGGTTGATGGAAAAATGACTTGGGATGAAGCAGTAGAATATTGTGAAAATCTCACCTTAGGTGGATATGATGACTGGCGATTACCCACTGCTGAGGAGTTATTTTCTATAAGTGATTTTGAAACGGGATGGCCATATCTCGACACTGAAAGTTTCGGATTTGATACGTCCGAACCTGCGTCTGGTGGTTCTCCACAGGGTGGCGGTCCTCAAGGCAGTGCTCCTGAGGATAGTGCAAGTGAAACTTCAGATACAGCAGCTTCACAATTTAATATAGAAACTCCACCAAGCACAACTGCTGATGGAGGCATTTCAAAAGAAGAAGGACAATATTGGTGTGCTGATTATAATATGGTAGAAGGAGATGAGCGCCTTGGTAATATTTCTTTTGGTGTAAATCATTTAACAGGGCATATCAAAGCATATCCTTCTAATTCACAACAAATGGGTAAATATGTTCGTGCCGTTCGTGGTGATGTTTATGGTGCAGAGGACTACACAAACAACGAAGACGGTACAATAACAGATAATGCTTCAGGACTAATGTGGTTAGAAGTTGACTTAGGTGTTGCTGTGGATTGGGAAGAAGCATTGTCACTTGCTGAAAATTCAACTTTTGCTGGTTATGATGATTGGAGATTGCCAGACGTTAAAGAACTTCAAAGTATAGTAAGTTATGATGGTTCGTATCCAGCTATCAATCAAGAATATTTCAGTTGCACAGAACTCTCGGAAAATGAAAATTACTACTATTGGACAAGTACATCAGCATATTTTAGTGATGTGGCACCTGAGTATGATTCAGCATGGTATGTTGCTTTTGGCTATACTTCTCACGGTGCAGGTGCTGTTAGATTTTCTCCAAAATACGAGGGTAGTGATGCCATTTCAGAAGGTGAGGATAATATATTAAATTCAGTAAGACTTGTTAGAAATATCGATTAATATATTGTTTATTATAAAACGCAAACTTCACATATTAAAAATAGCAGAAAAAAACAGTCCGGTGTAACTATTTTCTTTTGCGACCGCATCTCCCCCAAGAAATGAAGCTTTGAAATAGCAAAATTGATTGGGTTAAATAAAACAAAAAGAACGATTCAAACGAATCGTTCTTTTTGTTTGGCGGAGGAGGAGGGATTCGAACCCCCGTGCCTTTTGGGCAAACGGTTTTCAAGACCGCCTCGTTATGACCACTTCGATACTCCTCCAACAAACATCATTATACTATAAAAGTCACCGGTTTTCAACACCTAAAATAAAAAACTTTAAAAAACAAAAAAATTGCGTGCTGAAGCGGGTTGAAGCAGCCTTTAACCTACTTTTAATAGTTTTGATAAAAATAGAGAGTCAACTCGTGTAAAACCCGACCTAAAAACCACTGTCTAATCGCCTAGCCTTTTGTTCGTCCGGCGCCTCTTTTTGCACGCTCTTTAAATAGTGCCGCTGTAAGTTGAAAAAAGCAGTCAATTATATTATCTTTGTGTTACCTAAAAACTGAGGAATAACGCAAATCTGCTGTGCTTGAAGTCGGTGCAAGCCGATACCAAAAGACTAACCGCGATTATCTTTGTGGAATGTGAATTTTTATGACGTTGCAGGGCTGAAAAATCGCCAAAATCGGCCGACTGAACACTTGTGTCGAGACTATTTAATTAATTATATCCCTCAAACTCAAACTCCATAAACATCCTTACCGCCTCGTCCACGATAGCTTGCTTTTCGTCGGCAAGGAAGTCATACATGTCCTGAGCCGATTGTGGCTCGCCGGGGTAGTCGTTGATGTAGTCGTGATAGTTCTTTTCCGCAAAAATGCTTAGCTCCATCTGGAACGCATCGTAGAATTGATCTGTCAGCTCGTAAGGAATATAGCTGCCATTCCACAGCGGATTGTCAAAATACGGCTCCAATGCGGCAAGCTCCGGGTTGTACTGCAACTTTTGCACCATCGCCGCCTTGTGCATCGGCAGTGACCTGCCGTGCTGTACCGATATTATCGTCTGCCCTTTTTCGCTCAGCATAAAGTGTAAAAACTGCATGGCGACAAGCTGTTTGTTCTCGTTTGAATTTGCGTTGACACTAAATCCTAAATCCTCATAGCCGTAGGTGTAGACGACATCCTCGTCCACCGATATAACCGGTATGATAATAGGCTCTGTCGCGGTGTTTGTACCTTCCTGTAAATACACTTGGTTGTATTGGCTTGTACCTGCAACTGCATAGTCGTAGTAAGCAGATTGTGCGCCGCTATCATCAAAATAGTGCTCATATTCCATTGCCATTTCGTTTTGCACATAACCTTCAAAATAGTCACGAACATGCGACTCCCACGGCTCGGGCATAAACATTTCGGTGCCATCTTGATAGTCTATCAAGTCCGGCAGGTATAACGATGCGACATCAAAGAAAGTGTCGATATTTCGATAAGCAAACTGCTCGTCAAACCTGGCAAAACTCTCTAAAGAGTCTATCGTTTCCGGCAGATAAAAGTCCGGCTCGTTCAGCGGTGGTCTCAACGTGATGTACTCCACGTTAAACGTAACCTCCACGCGGTTGATGTGCTCCCCCTCCTCTGCCCAGTACTTGTAATCGTTAAAGGTGTGGTAGTAATCGTCGGCGTTCAGGCCGTTTATGAGCATTG
>CAYJFU010000028.1:0-9944 GCA_964369445.1 uncultured Oscillospiraceae bacterium
AACACCGTTGCGTTTTTGTTTGTGTCGGATTTGCTCATCTTTGCCTCGGGGTCGGCAAGGCTCATGACACGCGCAGCAACCTTGGGGAAATATCCGTCCGGTACGACAAGAGTCTGCTCGCCAAAACGCTGATTTAATCGCATTGCGATGTTGCGCGCAAGCTCCAGATGCTGTTTCTGATCCGCTCCTACCGGCACAAGGTGCGCGTCATAGCTAAGTATATCCGATGCCATAAGCACCGGGTAAGAAAACAACCCACAGTTGATGTTATTGACGTTTTTTGCGCTTTTGTCCTTAAATTGTGTCATTCGGCTAAGTTCCCCAAAAGGGGTAAAGCAACCGAGCAACCATGAAACCTCAGCGTGTACCGGCACGTCTCCCTGTACAAAAAGTACGCTTTTGTTGACGTCCACACCGCAGGCGACGGTCAGTGCTGCTGAAGAGCGCGTTGCGGCGCGAAGTTCGTCCGGCTGCTGTGTTGTCGTTATAGCGTGAAGGTTGACAATGCAGTAAATACTTTCGTAATCCTGCTGTAAAACTGCCCAGTTTTTAAGTGCTCCAAGATAGTTGCCGAGCGTAAATCCTCCTGTTGGCTGTATGCCGCTGAATATTCTTTTTTTCATTTTCCCCTGTTCCGTTGCATATTTTTCATCATTATAACACAATATTTGCATATTTTCAATTGACAAACCGTTATAAAAACTATAAAATTATCTTTATATGGAAACCAATGTCTACAACTTTAGCAGACGGATATGTTTTGTACACTCCCCCGCCGTCGGCGGTGAGGGTATGCGTGAATATTTTTAAGGTATTGACATTGATATTTAAACTACAAAAAGGAAAAGTATGTCAAAGGTAAGAACGAGATTTGCACCCAGTCCTACAGGTTACATGCATGTGGGCAACTTGCGTACCGCGCTTTACGCCTATCTAAAGGCACGTCAAAATGACGGCACATTTATACTGCGCATTGAAGACACCGACCGCGAACGTTATATTGAGGGCGCTGTCGATATCATTTACAACACATTAAAGCAGACCGGTCTTACGTGGGACGAAGGACCTGACGTGGGTGGACCGTGTGAGCCTTACACACAAAGCGAGCGCACCGGCACATACACACCGCGCGCCGAGGAGCTGATAAAAAACGGGCACGCCTATCGCTGTTTTTGCACCAAGGAGCGCCTTGATCAGGTGCGCGCCATACAGACTGCCGGCGGAAGTGCACCGCGTTACGACGGACACTGCCGCAACCTCACCGAGCAGGAGATTGCAGAGCAGTTACAGGCGGGCAACACATACGTAGTGCGCCAAAAGATGCCTACTGAGGGAACTGTGTCCTTTGACGACGAGGTATACGGACACATTGAGGTCGATGCCGACACACTGGATGACCAGATATTAATAAAAACCGATGGTATGCCGACCTACAATTTTGCCAATGTTATTGATGACCACGACATGGGTATAACGCATATAATAAGAGGTAGTGAGTATCTGTCCTCCACCCCAAAGTACAACCTACTTTATAAAGCACTGGGTTGGGACGTGCCGACATACGTACACTGCCCACCCGTCATGAAAGACGCAACGACAAAGCTTTCAAAGCGCAACGGCGACGCGTCGTTTGAGGATCTGCTTGCGGCAGGTTACCTTACCGAGGCGGTTGTTAACTATATAGCGCTACTTGGGTGGGGTCCCAAAGGTGAACAGGAAATATTTTCGCTGAGTGAGCTTATAAGCGAATTTGATGTCAGCGGTATAAGCAAAAGTCCGGCTATATTTGACAACGACAAACTCCGCCACATCAACGCCGAACACATCAGACGTATGCCGTTTGAGCAGTTCTACACCATGGCAAAGCAGGCAATGAGCGGTACGGTCAAAGACGAGTGTGACATGGAACTGCTCTGCCGACTACTGCAACAGCGCACCGAACTGCTGACCGATATACCGGAGCAGGTGGACTTTATCGACGAGTTGCCGCAGTACAGCACCGATTTGTTTGTCAGCAAAAAGATGAAGACAACCAAAGAGGGATGCCTTGAAACGCTAAAGGAGTTGCTACCCTTATTAGAGGAGCAACAGGACTACTCAAAGGACGCACTGCATGATCGTATATTTGAGTTTATAGCTCAAAAGGAAGTCAAAAACGGTAAAGTGCTGTGGCCGTTGCGTGTTGCCGCCTCCGGCAAGCAATTTACACCGGGTGGTGGTATCGAAATGGCCGCTGTAGTCGGCAAGAAAAAGACAGTTCAGCGCATAGAACACGCTATTGCTTTACTCACAAAGGAAGTTGAGTAAAGCCAAAGCATAAGAAAGGGATATATATGTCAAGGTATATAGGGCAAAGTTGCCCTCACTGCCATGTAAGATTTTTAGAGGGTGACGACATTGTCGTCTGCCCCGATTGCGGCACACCGCACCACCGCACCTGCTACACCGAGGCAGGGGAGTGCGCAAATATAGCGCTTCACAGCTCTGCATACGACTGGAAACCGGTGCCGCCGGAACCGCTGCCGATAACCTGTCGCAACTGCAACTCGACCAACCCGCCCGGCACTGACTACTGCCAAAGCTGTAACATGCCGCTTGTCGAGCGACTGTCGGTGGAGGGTGAGACACCACCCGAGGAAAAGACAGGTCCCCTGCCGCAGTTTTTGCCCTCGTCGCTGAGTGAGCTGTTTTCCTCTATGCTTAACTACTCTGAAAAGGAGCAAATAGACGGTATTACAATAAAAGAGTGGTCGATATACATCGGCAATGCGGCACCAAATTATATAATTAACTTTAAAAGAATGAACCAGACAAGAAAAAAAATATCGTTTTCCTTTGCCGCATTTTTCTTTGGACCGCTGTACTTTTTCTACCGCCGCATGTGGCTTATCGGGCTTATTGCCATGCTGATACAGGCGGTGCTGTCGATACCGACATTTATGCTTATGGCAAACTATATGTTTGGAATATCGCTTGCGGTGTCCGTTGAAGTGTTGACGGTGGTAAACTATGTCATGAGCGTCCTGCTGTTTGGGGTAAACATGCTTTTCAGCATGTATGCCATACACCTTTTTCGAGGCAGTGCCGGACGAGCCATAAACAAGCTGAAAAAACGCGCCAAAAACGAGAGGGAGTATTTCGAAATTCTCGAGAGTAAATCAGGCCCGTGTACCCCGGTTATCTTTGCAGTTATAATATTGTTTGCACTGACATTTTTAATATAGGAAGCCTATAAATATACGTACACGATAGGCAATCAATGCCAACAACATAAAGCAGATGAATATTTCTGCTCCTCTTAGTTGTTGATATTGGGCAGGCATAAATAAAACAATCAGGCAAGTGCAAAACGCACCTGCAAGTAATAGCAAAAGACTAATGGTGAAAGATTTATGCTGTTTTAACTAGATAATTTGCGCAAAGCTGAAAAAATATCAAGTTATTGCATTACAGATCAAAAAAAGTCATTCACTATTCATCTTTAGTCCTTAATCCCACGTGTTTTGCACGGGGCTAAAACAAATACAAAGGAGAACATAAATGTCCCACAGTAATAATACAACCTCAACAACCGTAGCGGTTTCGGTAGCTAACCCCTCGTCTATAGGTCTTTTTGGCCTTGCAATGGTAACACTTGTGGCGTCGTCGCAAAAGCTTGGCCTCACCGACGGCACATCGCTCGTCATACCGTGGGCGTTCTTTTTGGGCGGCATTGCCCAGATATATGCCGGAATAGTAGACGCAAAGTTGCAAAACGTGTTCGGCGCAACCGCCTTTTGCGGTTACGGCTTTTTTTGGCTCGCCGTCGGCAGTACATGGCTTATCCAAAACGGTGTGCTAGGCGAAACTATGCAGGCCGCAGCCGACCCGCATCAACTTGGGGTTGCGTTTATCGGATACCTTATTTTCACATTTTTTATGACTATCGGCTCGCTTGCGACAAACAAAACCCTTTTTATCATATTTGTACTTATTGACTTTTTGTTTATCGGACTTTCGCTGAGTACCCTAGGCATAATGCATGACCTTTTCCATAACATTGCCGCCTATGCAGAGCTTGCAATTGCGCTGGTTTCCTTTTACGGCTGTGCGGCTAATGTACTTAATGCTACATACAAAAAACAGGTTTTACCGCTCGGAAAGGCGATTGTTAAAGTTTAAACGACTGTAAAAAACACAGCTGCTAAGGAGCTTTTTATGTCGCAATGGTCAACCTACTTTCAAAACCCTGAGTTTTTGCAGTTTACAAGAATGTATACCCTCAAAGCGGAGATGGCGCCGCTTGTTAAAAAATGGTTGCATTTAAAGGACAATTTGTGCATACTTGATGTTGGGTGCGGTAGCGGAGAGTTTACAAACTACCTTGCAAAAACTGTAAAAGGATGTCGATTTGTCGGTGTCGATATTGATGGTCCGTTACTTGATGCAGCAAAAGACAGCTGTGATAAAAATACCGATAATACCTTTGAGTTTCTCAATGCCAACGCATTAAAGCTACCTTTTAAAAAGGGTAGCTTTGATATTGTTGTGTCACACACTTTTTTTACCAATGTGCAAAAACCGAACAGAGCTATGCACGAGATGATGCGAGTGGCAAAAGACGGTGGGATAGTCGCCTCGGTGACGGCACAGAGCTTTGACAACATCCCGCTTCATCCGGGCATTTACCCGCCGGATCACAAGTACTATACCGAGTTTATGACACTTTATACGGAAGTGTTCAATCTTTACCAAAAGCACAAACCGTTGACAGGTTTTTTAAAAGGGGAGGAGCCCATGCTTGTACCGCAACTTTTTGCAAAATCAGGTATGCTATCAGTCTGTATGTATTCGACAAGCAACGATTTTTCGCTGAGCAATGCGGCATATGACGATCAATTTAAGCTGAAATACATAGATTTGAAGTACAAGGCAGAACTTAAAAAATTTAACGCTTTTATGCAATTGAAACGGTTTGCATCAGATATAACTCCCAAAAAAGCCGAAAGCTATAAAGAGTTGCTAAAACAAAAAAGAGATACACTTTCAGGGTGTGTGGGTGAGAACAAAATTTGGGACTGGCACGGAGGCAGTACAATTGTTATGACAGGCATTGTACCACCGGTTTAACCTGGCGAAATTTCTACTTAAAATCTTGCGATGTTTTTTAGTAAACAACTATAAAAATACTCCTCTTGCCGTCGGCGAGAGGAGTATTTTTAAATTAATTATACTAGCTGGCTATAAAATGCGGAAAATTATCCCACCAAATCCTTTAACAGATTTGCAATCTGATCGTCCATGACGTCATCCTCAAATTGGCAGGTGCCGACGGCTTTGTGACCGCCACCGCCGTATTTAAGCATGAGGCTACCGACATCGACATCGGATGTGCGGTTAACGACGGAATATCCCACGGCACAACTGCAACCTTTACCGCCACGACCGCTGACAATCCAAACGGAGATGTTCTGTTCGGGGTAAAGTCCGTACACCAAAAAGCGGGTGCCGCTGAAAATGGGATAGACATTGCGCAGGTCACTGATGATGACATCGCCCTCGACACGCGTGTGTGATTTTACCATGTCGATGAATTTATCATTTTGCTCCCAATAAATCTCAACGCGCTCCCTTACATCGGACATATTGAGCATCTCCTCTATGGACATGGTGAGGCAACAGTCGATGAGTATCTCCATGAGTGCGTAGTTAGAGATGGTGAAATCCCTCCAACGGCCGAGGCCGGTGCGCGGATCCATCAAAAAGCCCATAAGTATCCAACCTGTCGGCTTTTGTATCTCCTCTATGGTGAGGTTTGCTGAGTCTACCTTGTCCACCGCCCACATCATGTCGTCAAGATTCGGGAAAGTTTTTTCTCCGCCGTAGTACTCATAGATGATTCTGGCACAGGAGGGCGCAATGCGACTTTCTCCCTTATACTTACCGGCTAGGGCAAGGCGCTCGTGCTCGCTGGAGTGGTGGTCAAACCACAGCCCGCACCCCTCGACATAGGGCACATTTGCAAGGCAATCGTCCGCAGTTATTTCGATTTTACCGTCCTGCAAATCCTTTGGGTGTGCAAATGTCCAATGGTCGATTATTCCGGCTTTCTTTAAAAGTGCGGCACAAGCCAATCCGTCAAAGTCCGATCTGGTTACCAATCTCATAAACTCACTCCCTGTAAAAAAAAATTCTCTTTATCAATCAACGGCAACTAAAAGGCAAAGTTTTGATTTTATAGCAATTTTATTTTTTATGGGCGACTATAACGCTGCAAAACGGAATATTAGCAGGCGGGATATCGTCAATAAAAGTTAAAGTTACTATCTAATACTATTGTAATACTTTATATGAATAATTGCAACTAAAATTAAGAAGAATAAAAAATTTATAGCACCTGCACACCGCGCTCGGCGCAAACATTTAAGGTATAGTCATCCCAAATGGAAGCCTGTACCTCGCAGATGTGCGCCTTGCCGAGAAGTAACATGCACAGTCTTGACTGTCCTATACCGCCGCCCATCGTCTGTGGAAAGCCGTTTTCAAGCAGGCGCTTGTGAAATGGCAACGACGTACGGTGCTCACAATCGGCTATGCGCAACTGCTCAAGTAGCACCTCCGGCGACACTCTGATACCCATAGAGGAAATTTCAAGTGAATTTTGCAGTGGCTCGTGCCAAAACAGTAAGTCACCGTTTAGGTTCCAGTCATCGTAGTCGGGCGCGCGTCCGCTGTGGCGCTCACCGTTTGACAGCTTACCGCCGATGTTCATCAAAAACACCGTCTTATGCTTGCGTGTTATCTCTTTTTCACGTTGTTCCGGTGTCAGGTTCGGATACATATCCAGTAGCTCCTGCGTCGTGACAAAAGTGACCTCACGGCACAGCTCGGTTGTGACCTGCGGGTAACGCTGTTTTACCGGCAACAAGGTGTCGCATATTGCCTTGACAATAAGCGTGACCGTCTCTTTTAGGTACTCGCGTTGGCGCTGATTATCCGCTATAACCTTTTCCCAGTCCCACTGGTCGACATAAATAGAGTGGATATTGTCAAGCTCCTCGTCGCGCCTTATAGCGTTCATATCGGTGCAAAGCCCTTTACCGGCATGAAAGCCGTAGTTGCCCAGCGCCTGACGCTTCCACTTTGCAAGGCTGTGTACCACCTCGCCAACTGTGTGGGTGGCGGCGATGTCAAATGTTACAGGGCGCTCAATGCCGTTAAGGTCATCATTAAGCCCTGTGTTAGCGGCTACAAAAACCGGTGCGGATATGCGTTTTAAGCTTAATGAAGCGCATAAATTGTCCTCAAACGTCCTTTTAATCATACCGATGGCGGACTGGGTGTCGTACATAGACAGGGAGGATGTATATTGTGCAGGTATTTCTGTCTTTAACATAGTTCTCCGTATTTTTGTTAATATCTTTTAAATATCATAACCGCCAGCGTGAGCAGTAGCCACACCACCTGATAGAGCAGTATAACGCCAAGCGACATACTGAACAGACCGCCGGTAACAGATAGTATCACCGACAAAATGATGCTTATTATTGTCGATACTAGTTGCAGTGTTGCCGCACCGCGCTCGGCTGCCTCTGCTGCAGAAGCAGCACGCATACCGCCGATAAAGGAGGAAAAACTGCCAAAATGGGTCATAATACCCTCGCTTTCCGGCAGATAACCGGTAAAGCGCTGTGCTATTTCCGTTTCTTTTGCATTGAGCACTTTAAGTGACTCCGGCTCTATTCGGAATTTTTCCGATACAAGTTTATCGGATATAGAAAAATCATCCGACTTAATGACCAGTGAAACGCCGCTGTTTATCATGATGTCAATGGTGCTTTTAATGTCGGGATCGGCCTTGTAGGATATCAAAAACATGCCGAATATTTTACCCGAAACAGCAAGGTAGATGACACTGCGCTCGGCGCGTGAAAATTTGTTTTCAAGGTCTTCGGAGGGGAGCAGTATCTCGTGTTTGTCCATCATAGCGCGGTTGCCCACTGTGATACGCTTGCCGTCAACCCAGCCGGTGAACCCTTTGCCCACATCTTGGTTAAGCTCTTCCACTTCATACAGCATATCCGTTTTGCCCTCAATAATAGAGAGGAATATGTCGCGCAGTGTGGGGCAATTAGGTATCAATATGCTGGAGGCATATAGTATAGCAAGGTCGATGCGCTCTTTATTAAAGGTTTTTATACCGTGCAGGCGCACCGTTGCAGGCGGAAATATATCGTGAGCGTCAAGCATAACCGCAGTGGTGCGGCTTATGCCCTCTATGGACTCCCAACCCGGGATGATGGCGCCGACACGTGCTGCACTTTTATTCATCAGTAGTGAGGGGACGACAAGGACAAAAATAGCGGCAAGCGGTGCGGATATTGTTATCGTTGCGGCAAAAGTCGATGCACTGTGCGCAAGATTGCTATCCGACAGGTAGAATGTTATGACAGCCGCCACTATACCGGTAAATAACACCGCAAGGCTTAAACGTTTGCCGTTTTTGTCACTGTCGTGCGGACTGAAGCTCTGGCGCAAAAAGTTTTTTACAAGTGCAGTCGGGCGTGAGAGCATCAGTTCGGGATACTCCTCCGTAATGCCGTGGGTGAGTTTCATGACCGCTTCACGGTTTTTCACAAGGTATGCGGCGGAGTGGTCATAACCCTCCGTAGCCAGTGAAAAGTTGTCCGCTATGCCATTCATTTGTATGTATTTGCCAAATGCGTTGGCTGTCATAGCAAGGGCAGCAATGGGTGCAAACACCATAATGCTTTGCGCTAAAACAGGGGTTTCGGTTACAATTAAAACTGCAAGCTGTGTAATGGTTGCCAAAACGCCGACCGCAACAAAGCTGTCCTGCGACGGTGCGGTAAACAGGCCGGCAAATCCACGGCCGAGGCTTGGTGCGATGACAATGCAAGCGGCAATATAAAGCACACCGACGGTAAACAGCAATAACTGTTCGAGATTGCCGGTGTAAAACTCTGGTAGTGGCAGATTAAAGTAAATTGCACCGGTGAAATACGCAACACCTACGCTAAGCAAAGCGGTGAGGATAAACCGAACAAGTGCCACTATGCTCATTTTGTTGAGATCATGCAGTATGTTCGGCGCGTCGGAAAGGTTGTCATAGTCCGTTACATCCTGCGGTTCAGGTTGTTGTAGGTCAATCTGTACGCTCTCACTTTTGACAAACGGCGCCGCTTCCACCTCCGATGTGTTGATGCTGGAGGTGTTGAAGTAATTCTTTTTGTCACGTTTTGGCTTTTGACCTTTGGCCATAGCCTTCATCGCATTGCGATCCATAGCGACCGTCTCGCTAAAAAACTCATAAAAACGGTCATCACCGAACGTTTCCACCCTGATGGAGTTTGCGCCGGTTGGGGATTTATCCTGCCCTGCAAGTTCACTGACACCCTCAGCCATAGCGCCCTCGGCGAGCGCGTCAATCTTGTCCTCCAGTGCACGAAGGTTTTGGAAGGTGGGTTTTGCTATCTCCTGCGTTACAATTTCCTTTGTGGGCTTTTGCCCTTTAAATTCAAGGGTGCTGGCACGTGCACTGCGCTCAGTGGTAAAGGATTCCACCGGTTTGAGGTCGTCGGTAGCGGGTGGCTCGCCTGAGGGTACCGGCTCCGCTTTAAATGCAACAGTTTTCGTTGGTGTGGCAAGTGGCGCCGCCGTCACATCTGTCTTTGGAAATACACTGCTACTGCTTTTAGGCTTTATTGTTACGGGTTTTGGCACCGGTATTTCAGCGGTAGTAAACCGACGTGTGGTGTCTGCGGTTAAGGGCGCATCTGCTACCTTTTCAAATGTGGAGGCGACCTCAGCGGCGGTGTTGTCTTTGACAGGCGTTACCGTTGTATTTAAAGGTGTGGCAGGCACATCATTAAATACGCTCGACTGCCGAGTAGCCGGTTTTATCGGAGGCTCGGGTTTAGGTTGCTGTGGGTCTCGCGGTGATT
>CAYJFU010000028.1:9954-27137 GCA_964369445.1 uncultured Oscillospiraceae bacterium
CAAGACCGGCAAACTTTTGCGCCATCGAGCGATGGGAATCGTCCTGATTGCGGTTTCGCAACAGCGGTTTTTTTTGTGTCAAAGGTGAGTTTGTAAAGGGTAGCTCGCCGGTGGCATTTTCGTCAGTGGGATCAACACCGAGCTTTGTATGCGGTTTCCAATCGGTGCCGGTACGGGGAAAATTAGATTTTTCTCCAAACACAGGCGAAGGCTTTTTAGACGCAACTGACTGCGTGTTACCTATGTCTATTACCGGCTCGGTCGTAAATGTAATGTTAGCGCTCTCGCGGTAGGTTGACTCAAAAACCGGTTTTTTCTTGTTTTTGATTTTATCGCTCCACATCTCCTGTGTAGTGGGTATGTCAGCAGAGCCCCCTACCTCAGATTGAGCGGTGCTTTTCTTGCTTTTTAACTCGTTTAGGATATCGTCAACAGATTCCTTTTTGTGAAAACCGTCTTGCAATTCAATCCTCCTTAATAGTTTTTTTGGGCAAGTGCAAAATACACTTGCGACTTATGTGTAAAGACCTTTAGTCTTAAGTCTCACGTGTTTTGCACGAGGCTAGATTCTTTTCATGTGGTTCATCAAAATGCTGCCTGCAACCGAGACGTTAAGGCTGTCTATGCTGTCATCTGCACGATGAGGGATGCTTACAAGTCCGTCGCACAGCTTTTTTACAAGAGGGGATACACCGGATTGCTCACTGCCCATTACAAGTGCTACCTTGCCGGTAAGGTTAGTCTGTTCGTAAGGCGCACCCTTCATGTCGGCGGCAAAGACAAACACACCAAGATCTTTAAGGCGGCGCACAGCCTCGCCTATGTTGGCAACACGCACCACAGGAATTTTTTGCGATGCACCTGCTGATGCCTTAGACACAACGGGGGTCACCGCCGCACCACCGCGCTTTGGAATAAGTATAGCTGTAAACCCAAACAGATAGGCGCTACGCATAAGTGCCCCTATGTTATGTGGGTCGCAGATATCATCAAGCAACAAAAAAGCCGCATCCTTTTGCTCGGCAAATGTCTCTAGGTCACTCAAAGAGTGATATGTAACGGTGGCGGTAAATGCCGCAACACCCTGATGGTTGTCGCAACCGGTAAGTGTGCTTAGTTTTTGACGGGGCACAGTTTTGACGACAGCGCCCTTTTGCTTGGCAAGTGCTTTAAAATAGCTCGCCATGCGTGCGTCCATTTCGCTGAAAAGATAGACGGTATCGACATCGCTTTCCCCGGTGAGCAGACTTTCAACTGCATTTTTGCCATAAATTAAGTTGTTTTGCAACCTTTTATCCTCACAAAATTCTATATATAGTTATTTTAACATGTTCTTTGATAAAATTCTACCAAAAAGTTAAAAAATATTTATTTTTTTTTGCACTCGTTTGACTATAATCTGTTACACAAAAAAACACCGACTTTGCATTACCACTACACCGTGGCACACACATCCGTTAAAAATAGTTTAGTAGTGAATGTTCGGCCGGGTTATTTTAGTTTTTTTGTTGTCAAGAACTTTTTTTGGCATCTAATTTTTAATGAAATTATCAATTGTATACCGATTGTAAAATTGTAAATCGCGCTCTCATTGTTGAAAACTCTGTTGAAAGTGTTAAAAACCCCTTATATAATCGGACGTTTAAGATGTTAAATATTACTTTTTCAACAGATTGTTAAAAGTTTTCAACATAACAGCTTGTTTATTAATGTGTTTTTTCGACATTTAGCGCTTGTTGTCAAGTTTTTTATTTTGATGGATTTTACAAACTTTACATATAAATGACCTGGTTTTTCTACATAGGCAAAAATCAGTTGTGACAAATTTTGTCTAATTATATGTAAATTTTGCGTTATTATTGCATTTTAGCCTTTTTAATATTATAATGACTTATAAAATATTGTTTTATAAAATTTTGGTATTGAACACCAACAAAAGATGCAAAAGGAGATTATTATGGGTATTTCAACCGATTGTTTACATGCTGGCTACAATCCGTCAAGCGGAGAGCCGGGCGCATTGCCGATATATCAAAGCACAGCATACCGTTTTGAAAGCTCCGAGGTGATGGCAGGTCTGTTTAATATGCCGGTGGCGCACATTTATTCCAGGATTTCCAACCCGACAACCGACGCTGTGGAAAAAAAGATTGCGAAAATAGAGGGCGGTGTCGGCGCGATGTGCACCTCTTCGGGGCAGGCGGCGACGCTGATGGCAGTAATGAATCTGTGCAGTGCCGGCGACAGTATAGTGAGTACGGCAAAAATCTACGGCGGTGTGGCAAACATGTTCTCGGTGTTGTTTAAACGTATGGGTATCGAATGCATTTTCATCGATGGTGATGCGGACGAAGAGACGATAAGCAACGCGGTAAAACCTAACACAAAGTGCATATACGGCGAAACGATAGCGAACCCCGCACTGTCGGTGCTTGACATGCACAAACTTTCGGCGGTGGCAAAGAAGCACAAAATTCCGTTTATAGTGGATAACACATTTGCAACTGCGGCGCTTTGCCGTCCTTTGGAGCATGGCGCGGATATTGTTGTGCATTCGACAAGCAAGTACATGGACGGTCACGCTGTAGTCGTTGGCGGTGTTATTGTCGATGCAGGTAGATTTGATTACACAAGCGGCAAGTTCCCCGATTTTTGCACTCCGGACGAGAGCTATCACGGCATTGTGTACACGCGCGACTTTGGTGAGCACGCGTACCTTGCTAAGGCACGTATGCAGTTGATGAGAGACATGGGTTGCACCCCGTCACCGCACTCTTCATTTTTGCTCAACCTCGGTCTTGAAACGCTCACCGTGCGTATGCAAAAACACTGTGAAAACGCGCTTGCGGTAGCACAGTACCTGCAAACTCAGCCTGCCATTGAAACGGTACGTTATCCCGCACTGCCGGACGATAATTATCACGGCCTCTACAAAAAGTATTTGAGCGGAGCTTCGGGCGTGTTGTCTGTCGATGTAAAAGGCGGGCGCAGTGCCGCTGAACGTTTCTGTGACGCGCTAAAACTTGTCTGCCGAGAGGTTCACGTGGCGGACATTCGCAGTTGTGTACTGCACCCTGCCGGTACTACCCATCGCCAGATGTCCGATGCGCAACTTGCCGCCGCCGGTGTCGGTGAGGGTCTTGTGCGTATTTCAGTAGGACTTGAAGATGCGCAGGATATCATTGCTGATATGGAGCAGGCGATAAAAGCAATAGGATAATACGGAACTTTGGTGGTGTGATGATTCTGTCGTATCATCAACCGTTATACACTTGCACAAAATTATGATATAATAACAAAATAATTCCCAAGCCGTCGGCGAGGGAATTATTTTAGTGAAAGTAATAAACGTGAATAGCGTGAATAAATTTAATTTTGTACAACAGCAGCTGTTAAAGTAGCATCAAAATTACAGCTTGTCTCGCAAACGAGGTGTCGCCGATATGCGTAGCGTATTTAATTTAGCAATAGTCACAGGACAGCCCCCAAAATATAGTCCGATACAAATTAAGTGATGTTTTCTATGCGGAAATCAACCATTCAGAAAACTTATGTCCGTCAAGTTGCAACTTTTCCGCCAACTGTATTTTTGTGTGCGAAGTTCCGGTGAATTTTTATATGTTCTCAACAAACTCTGGCACATGTTTCAATTCACAACTTAATAATTGACACAGTGTGTCCGACGTTGTTGTCAAAACGTTATCGTTGACCGTTAGCAGTTAGATTGCACTGCCATCGATATTAAAGCGGAAAAATTTCGATAGTAAGATAAGTATTTGAGGCGCAGAGCAGGAAGTCACGGACAAATACACTCAATCAGAGAGTGGAGATACAGAGTTTGAAAGAGGTAGACCGTAAAATAAAACAATTTGTACAAACCACCTTTTTGTGCTATAATATATATAGTACTGTCAACAATACAGAGGTTCATATTGTATACTTCCACCGCTGTCAGCTGAGAGAGTGTACGAAAAAATGTCCGTCCGCTAAATATGTTGACTATGACTATTGCTCTACCAATTGGACACTGTGTAAAAGATTGGCGAGGGAACTTGTTCGTCGCTAAGGAGAAGAGCCTTTTCAATGTTTGCGGCATAAAAAATAAGTTCTTAACTCCGAAATACGGCAAAACAACCGCCAAGATGGCCCGATGCTTAGTCGGCGGAGCAATGTAGTATAAAAACCACAGAGCAGGTGTGACATTGAAATTACTGGTACTGGACGCTAACAGCGTTATTAACCGCGCATTTTACGGCATTAAACTGCTGACGACAAAGCAGGGCGAGTTTACCAACGCCGTCGTCGGCTTTATGAACATACTTTTAAAACTTACAGCGCAGGAAAAGCCGGATGCCGTCGCCATTGCGTTTGACATGCCGGCAAAGACGTTTCGCCACGAGATGTATGACGGCTATAAGGCCGGTCGCTCGCCGATGCCGGAGGAACTGCGCGCGCAGTTTCCGCTGGTGAAATCGTTGCTAACCCACCTTGGTTACACACTTGTCGAGTGTGTGGGGTTTGAGGCGGACGACATTGTCGGCACACTTGCCGATACCTGCAAGAAAAAAGGCTATGAGTGTGTCATTGCAAGCGGTGATCGCGACGCACAACAGCTTATAGGCGATGGAGTAGAACTGCTTTTGACCACTACCCAGTTTGGGCGCGGCGAGACGACAGCACTTGATACGGCTGCCATAGTGGAAAAATACGGCGTCACACCGTCACAGCTTATCGATGTCAAGGCGCTTGCCGGTGATGCATCGGATAAAATCCCCGGTGCAAAGGGCATCGGCGAGGTGACAGCGTGCAAACTGCTTATTGAATTTGCCACTTTAGAGGGAATATACGAAAATATCGACGATACTCGCATCAAGCCGGGTGTGCGTACAAAACTGCAAAACGACAAAGACATGGTGTTTTTAAGCCGCAAGCTTGCCACCATCTCAACGAGTGCGCCGATAAACACTGATTTAGCAAGCTACACCGTGCAAAAAGGTGATTCGGCGGCGGCTTCGGAATTGTTGTTGCGCCTTGAAATGCACAAATTGCGCGAGCGACTTGATCTGGAGGGTGTTGTACCGTCAAGTGTTGATTCGAAGACGACACCACAGATTGTGCTAAAACAGGGGAGTGTCGACGATAAAAAACCACTGTGTTTTGTGGCCTTTGAGGGCATTGCGGTCACCGACGGGGAAGTGTGCGAGACACCAAATGACGAACGACTGGCACAACTGCTTTCCGGCGAGGGGCAAAAAACATTTTACGATGCCAAGTTTTTCTATAAAAGGGCATGTGAGTTAAATATTGAGGTGGAAAATGCTAGTTTTGACATAAAACTTGCCGCCTATCTGTTAAATCCGCTTGCCAAGGACTATGAATTGACACAGCTTGCCGCTGAGTACGGTTTGGGTGGCGACGTTGTTGCGTGCGCCATGCCGCTTGCAAACATATTGAGCGAAAAGCTCGAAGAGGGCGGCATGACAGCTTTGCTCACCGATATTGAACTGCCGCTGTCGGCGGTACTTGCCGACATGGAGCACAACGGCTTTGCGGTGGACGGTGAAGGAATAAGGAGTTTCGGTGAGGGTTTAAAAGCGGATATCGACCGCCTTACCACCGAAATCTATGAAGAGGTGGGGTATGAGTTTAACCTCAACTCCCCAAAACAACTGGGTGTGGCTCTATTTGAAAAGCTCGGTCTGCCGACACGCAAAAAGACAAAGTCCGGCTACTCCACCGACGCAGAAACGCTGGAAAGCCTTGCAATGTACCATCCTGTTGTGGAAAAGTTGCTTAAATATCGCACAGTGCAAAAGCTCATGTCGACGTATGTCGAGGGGCTTTGCAACGAGATAGAGCAGGACGGCAGAATACACACCGTCTTTAAGCAGACGGAAACACGCACCGGGCGCATAAGCTCCAAAGAGCCGAACATGCAAAACATACCGATACGCACCGACCTCGGTAGGGAACTGCGCCGCTTTTTCGTGGCGGATGAGGGCAAGGTGCTTGTCGATGCCGATTACAGCCAGATAGAATTGCGTATCGTCGCGGCGCTGTCGGAGGACGAGCACATGAAAGCGGCGTTTGTCAACGGCGACGACATACACACCATAACCGCCGCCAATGTCTACGGTGTGCCGACAGCGATGGTGACGGAGCAGATGCGCCGCAGTGCCAAGGCGGTCAACTTTGGCATAGTGTACGGCATCGGCGCATTTTCGCTCGCAAAGGACATAAACGTCACGGTAAAAGAGGCGGACATGTTTATAAAAAACTACCTTGAAAACTTTAGCGGCGTGGATAAATTCTTAAAGGCGGTCGTCCAAGACGCATCAGAAAACGGCTATGTGACAACGGTGTTCGGTCGCCGCCGCCTCATACCGGAACTGCGCGCGGCAAATTTTAACGTAAAAAAGCTGGGTGAGCGCATCGCCATGAACACCCCGATACAGGGCACAGCCGCCGACGTGATAAAAATTGCAATGGTGCGCGTACACAAGCGTCTTAAGGGTGAAAAGCTCGCCGCGAGACTGATTCTTCAGGTCCACGATGAACTTATAGTGGAGTGCTCCGTCGATATAGCGCCTTATATTAAGGAAGTGTTAAAACAGGAGATGGAGGCGGCCGCCACGCTGAGTGTGCCGCTCCTTGCGGAGGTGAGCAGTGGAAAAGACTGGTACAGCGCCCACTGACGCGGTGGTAAAGTTGCTAACAACCGAGGATACCACACGCATCGCCGAGGTGTTTTACCACACGCACGAGATGTGGAGTGAAACGCAGGTGAGGGGCGAGCTTTGCAATCCGTGTTCCTTGTTAATGGGGGCAGAGCAGGGTGGCGAGCTTGTGGCGGTGGTGGCGGCAAACTTTGTGCTTGACGAGGGCAACATCAACAACCTTGTCACGTTGCCGCGGCATCGAAAAAGGGGATGTGCGCGAGTGTTGCTGTTGCACCTTTTTGCAGAACTAAAAGAGCGCGGTGTGCAAAAGCTCTTTTTGGAGGTTCGGCGCAGTAATGAGGCGGCGATAAACCTTTACACTGGATTGGGCTTTGATAGGGTAGGGGAGCGCAAAGGTTTTTACTCGGGTCCGGTTGAGGATGCGGTGCTCTATATGAAAAAATTATAAATGTAATAATTTTGCGGCAAACACTGCTTTTTCAATATCAAGCTTTGTTTGATTTCAGCGAACAAAGTGCGCATAAAATCCAATAGAGTGCTGTGCGTTAGTGTTTTTATCAATTTGCAATGCTATTTTTAAGTTAAAGAGTAAAAAAGGAAAACCATGATAATTTTAGGCATAGAATCCAGTTGTGACGAGACGGCCGCCGCAGTTGTGCAGGACGGCAAAGAGGTGCTGTCCGGAGTTGTGGCGTCACAGGCACAGGAGCACGCGCAGTACGGCGGTGTCGTGCCGGAACTTGCGTCACGCCGCCATGCCGAGAGCATATCGCTCGTTGTAAAACAGGCGCTCGACAAGGCAGGGGTGCAGCGACCGGACGCGGTGGCGGTTACATATGCTCCGGGACTTATCGGCGCACTGCTTGTTGGGGTGAATTTTGCAAAAGCCTATGCTTACGCGCTGGGTGTGCCGCTTATTCCGGTGCACCATCTCAGGGGGCACATAGCGGCGCTTTACCTATGCCACCCCGAACTGAAACCGCCGTTTGTCTGCCTTGTTGCCTCGGGTGGGCACAGTCACTTTGTCCATGTCAAAGACTACACGTCGTTTGAGGTGCTCGGTCGGACGGTGGACGATGCGGCAGGGGAGGCGTTTGACAAGGTCGCGCGCGTGCTCGGTCTGGGTTATCCCGGCGGGCCTGCCGTCAGCCGCGCGGCACAAAACGGTGATGCCACGCGCTACACACTGCCAACCCCCAAAACCCCCGGTGCGTTTGATGTCAGCTTTTCCGGACTTAAAACCGCCGTTATGAATACAAAAAACAACCTTAAAATGAAAGGCGAAACGGTGGATGTTAACGACATGGCCGCCAGCTTTCAGCAAAAAACCGTCGATATTCTTGCCGGCAGACTTTTGGAGGTGGCGCGACATGTTGGATGTAACACCGTTGCCACAGCGGGCGGTGTCGCCGCTAACACATTACTTAAAAATCAAATCCGACTTTTATGTGAACAATCAAGTTGCGATTATTATCATCCGACGCCATACATGTGCACCGACAACGCTGAAATGATCGCTGCCGCCGGGTATTTTGAGTTTAAAAATGGAAAATTTGCGAATTTGAACCTAAATGCCGTGGCAAATTGTGAAATTAGTTAAAAAATAATCAATAAGAGTCTTGAAAAATAAAATAAAGCATGTTAAAATAATATATAGAAGAATTTTGACGGAGGCATAAAAAATATGTTCACAAACAAGCATGTACTTGACTGGTTAGAAGAGATGAAAGCTCTCGTTAAACCGGATGATGTTGTATTCATCGACGGTAGCGAGGAGCAACTTGTTGACCTGCGTAAGCAGAGCCTCGAGACCGGCGAATTAAAGCCGCTCAACCAAGAAAAATTACCCGGATGCTATATTCATCGCACCGCTATAAACGACGTTGCCCGTGTTGAGCACCGCACATTTATCTGCTCCAAAACAAAAGAAGATGCCGGCGCGACAAACAACTGGATGGCTCCCGCTGAGGCTTATGCTATGCTCAGCAAGCTGTTCGACGGCGCTTACAAGGGTCGTACAATGTACGTTATCCCTTACTGCATGGGTCCCATCGGCTCCCCCTACTCCAAGGTGGGCGTTGAGGTTACCGACAGCATCTATGTTGTTCTTAACATGGACATCATGTGCCGCATCGGCCAGCCGGCTGTAGATCAGCTCGGCGACTCCAACGACTTCGTACGCGGCCTGCACGGCAAAGCCGACATCGACGAAGAAAACCGTTATATCTGCCACTTCCCCGAAGACAACGCTATCTGGAGCATCAACAGCGGCTACGGCGGCAACGTTCTGCTCGGCAAAAAGTGCTTTGCTCTTCGTATCGCTTCCTACCAAGCATACCGTGAGGGCTGGATGGCTGAGCATATGCTTATCCTCGGTCTCAAAAAGCCGGACGGCACAATTGATTATATCACAGGTGCATTCCCATCTGCTTGCGGTAAGACAAACCTTGCTATGCTTATTCCGCCCCAGTCCTATCTTGACCAGGGCTACGAAGTGTTCTGCGTAGGTGATGACATCGCTTGGATGCACATCGGTGATGATGGCCGTCTGTACGCTATCAGCCCCGAGGCAGGTTTCTTCGGTGTTGCCCCGGGCACAAACATGAAGTCCAACCCCAACGCACTTATCTCCACACAAAAGAACACCATCTTCACAAACGTTGTTCATAACCTCGATGAGAACACCGTTTGGTGGGAAGGTCTTGACAAGAACCCGCCGAAAAACGCCCTTAACTGGAAAGGCGAGAAGTGGGATAGCGAGAGTGGCGATAAGGGTGCACATCCCAACAGCCGCTTCACAGCTCCGGCAATCAACTGCCCTTGCATATCCACCGAGTTTGAAAACCCGAAGGGTGTTCCGGTTACCGCTATCGTATTCGGCGGTCGTCGTGCAAAGACAGCTCCGCTGGTATACCAAAGCTCCAACTGGCAGCACGGTGTGTTCGTAGGCTCTATCATGGCCTCCGAGACAACATTTGCAGCCGCCGGTCAGCAGGGTGTTATCCGTCGTGATCCGATGGCTATGCTTCCGTTCTGCGGTTACAACGTAGGCGACTACTTCGGCCATTGGCTGGAGATGGGCAAAAAGCTCGGCGACAAAGCACCGAAAATCTTCAACGTTAACTGGTTCCGCATCGACGACGACGGCAAGTTCATCTGGCCTGGATTCGGCGACAACATGCGCGTTCTCAACTGGATCGTTGACCGTTGCAACGGCAAAGCCGATGCAGTTGATAGCCCGATAGGCTACCTGCCAAACGCAGAGGACATCGACATTGCAGGTCTTGACGACATTAACCTTGAAATCCTTAAGGATCTTCTTGGTGTTGATAAAGAGCTGTGGTTGGAAGATGCCGCCGCTTGCCGTGAGTTCTATGAGAAAATCGGCGAGCGTATGCCTAAAGAGCTTTATGAAGAGCTTGACAATCAGGTTGCACGTCTTAACAAAGCATAATTTAAGCTTTGAATAAAAAAAGATAATCCCATCGTGTTTGGTGTTTGTTCACATGAGAAACTGTGACAACGCTAAACGGTGGGACGAGCAGATAGTTTGACAGCATAGCTGTTAAACTATCTGCTTTTTTTGTTTATTTTATCCATATACATTTTTTTCGATGTTTCGGTGTTAATACTATCCTTTGCTTTTGTACGGCTGGCGTTCCCGTACTTGATTTAGCAGAAGGGGTCTCTTTTAACTGAAGACTTTTTATTCCCACCAGTAAAGCTGTGGGGTTGTGCTAACCATTGAGGTTTGTTAAAAAAAAATAATTTTGCCTACAATGTTACTAAAATACGGTGTTCGTATAACTGCAATAGAAAGTGTCATTTTATTCATCATTTTTATTTTGCTTTTAAATAGGGCTCTAATTTGCTTGAGTAAATATGATGTGGCATAATAAAATTCCCCTCGTTGGTGAGGGGAGTTTTATACTAATATTTTGGATAGTTTGATGAGTGCTTTTTTGTAATTAGTATCAAAAACTTCATTTGACCTTTCCAACCGCAAGCATCGCCCCAAAACCCATCATCACAACAGCCGTCAAAACAAGCAAAAACGTTACAATTGTACTATCAGTTGTGTTGGCACCTGTTAACGGTGCAACGGCAGGGTTGCTCGTGGTGGTTGGTGTCTGGTTTAAATCATAGACTACAAACGGCGACAATCCATCAGAGGTGAAACATTTCGTTTGCCTTTTGTAAAAAAATTCATATAAAATGTTAAAACTCTTCTGCAGCGCCTTATAAAATGCCCTAACACTTCGATTATAGCACTGATTCAAAGATAAAACAACACATTTTTATCACGAAATCACAAAGCCCTACGCCCACCACATCTCGCCGACAGGCTCACTCACTAGCACGTCATTTATAAAGTCCATCGCCTTTGTAAGGCCTTCATTGATGCTCATCAAACCGTCCTCGTGCTCTATTGACAGCGCGCCGTCGTAGCCGACCATGCGCAGTGCGGAAACTATGTCTTTCCACGCAGCGTAATCGGTGCCGTAACCGCAGGAGCGGAACACCCACGAGCGCTCCAGTGCATTGCTGTAGTGTTTTGTATCCAAAACACCGTTGACAGCGGTGTTGTACTTGTCGATTTTGGTGTCCTTTGCGTGGAAGTGGTATATAGCACCGGCTTTTCCGAGAACCTTTATAGCGGCAACGGGATCCATTCCCTGCCAAATAAGGTGCGAGGGGTCAAAGTTAACGCCGATAACATCGCCAGCCGCCTCGCGCAGACGCAGTGCCGTTTCGGGGTTGTAAACGCAAAAACCGGGGTGCATCTCGATTGCTATTTTTGTCACGCCATGCGCCTTGCAAAACTTGACCTTTTCTTTCCAGTAAGGTATCAGCACCTCATCCCACTGGTATTTAAGGATATTGCTAAACTCTGTCGGCCAAGGGCAGGTTACCCAGTTGGGGTTTTTGCTACCCTCGCTATCACCGGGACAGCCGCTGAACATGTTTATCGTGTCAACGCCCACCTTTTCCGCAAGCAGAATGGCTTTTGTAAACTGCTCGTCGTGGTCTTTTGCGATAGCTTGGTCGGGGTGCACGGGGTTGCTGTGGCAGCTGAAAGCGCTTATCGTTATGTCATACTTGGCAATAGTGTCCATAAACTCTTTAAATTTTGCCTCATCGTTTAACAGTATGTCTGGGTCGGCGTGTGCCTTTCCGGGATATCCACCACAGCCTATTTCCACGGCAGTAGCACCCTTTTTCGTAATATAATCCAGTGCCTCATCAAGCGGCATTTCAGACAGCAGTGTTGAAAAAACTCCCAGTTTCATGGTCATATTCTCCTTTGTTAAATCATACAAATTAATACTCTTTTTGGGGTTGTCACGCTCGTTTTGGATTGCAACCCCAAAAACGTCGGAGTTGCAATCCAAAATATAAACTTAATCAGTCATTAAGGTAAACCGGTGCACCGGTCGCTGCGGCCTTGTAAATCGCCTCTAAAATGCGTGTTACAACGGCAGCTTGCTCCGGCTTTACAACCAGCAGTGACTTGTCGTCTGCCTTAACGGCGTCGTAAAAGTTTTGGTTTTCAAGCTCGGCCGGCAGAACTTCATTGCCCTCAAAAAACGCTACACCGGCAGGGTCAAGTTGCGGTGTCTCGACGGTAAGTTTGCCGTGCTTTGCGGCGTTAAAGCGTAACGAGCGCCCCTCGTTTGACATATCTATGCCACCGAGTGTGCCGCATAGCGTTGTCATCGCCTCGCCCACGTCAAGGGTGTTGAGCGCCCAGCTGGATTCCAGCACTATTGTTGCGCCGTCCTCCATCGTTATGTAGCCAAAAGCGCTGTCCTCAACTGTGAACTGGTCAATATCCCAATCGCCCCACGCATTGCCGGTGTCGCGCTGATTTCCGAGTTTTTTGTATACCGAGCCGACAACCATTTTTGGTTTGTAGTTGTCCATCTCCCAAAGTGTGAGGTCGAGTGCGTGTGTGCCGATGTCGATGAGTGGGCCGCCGCCCTGCTCCTCCTCATTTAAAAACACACCCCACGTTGGCACGGCGCGTCTGCGGATAGCATGCGCTTTTGCATAATAAATTTCACCCAGTTCGCCGTTTTTTACCATTGACTTTGCATACTGAGGCGCAAGATTAAAGCGGTTTTGATAGGCAATTGTCAATATCTTTCCTGTCTGCTGGGACACCTCAACCATCTGCTTTGCCTCGGCATAGGTTTTTGCCATCGGTTTTTCACACAGTACATGTTTGCCGGCATTCATGGCGTCAACTGATATAACACAGTGCGACTTGTTTGGGGTGCACACGTGTACGGTGGCGATACTCTCATCCTTTAAAAGCTCTTTATAATCGGTGTACACCTTTGCATCCGCGCCACCGAATTTTTGAGCTGTCTCACGTGCACTTTGCTCGATGATATCGCAAAATGCAATGACTTGCACGTCTGCATTTTTCATCAGTGCCGGCAGATGTTTAGCGTTTGCGATACCTCCGCAACCTATAATACCTACTTTGATTTTTGACATTGACACTCCTTTCACGACCTGCTTTTGTATTTAAATTAATTACTGCTTTACATAAATGTCATTTCAAGCTAAACAACGATAATGTAATTACATAGTTACTTTATAGCACAAAACAGTATTGGTGTCAACGCAAAATTAACATGTTCCACCACCAATGTGAAATAATTTAACAAACGCTGCAAATCCATTGACGTGTCATGGGATTTTAAATCATGTAAACAGGCTCTTTACCCTCTAAATACATCACTACACCGCCTACCGTATCGATGTCATCATAGCACTCAAATATTAGCGTAACACCGTCAACGCTGACCGTGTAGGTGTGCTTATCATAGGTTGTGTACCCACCTAGATCCTCGCCGGGAACAAGCACTGCCGCGACATCGGTGCCAAGATACTGTTGCAGGGCTGCCATGCTCCGGGTAGAGCCAAGCTCCTCCGGTGCATTCAAAAAAATGTCAACAAACATGCTGTGCGATGCGTGGTAGACGTAATCGACAGGATAGCTGTCAGGGAAAGGGTTGTAGTCCGGCAATCCGCGCTCGTTGTGCGAGGTGACGTTGCCCCAAATTTCACCAACGTTACCCTCTGTGTCCACAAATTGAAAGTAGGTTAACACCGTATCGGGCAAGGAGTAGTACATTCGTGGTATGCCGCCCATGAATATCTCCGCTTCGGCATCGTACTCATCAACCTCAAAGTACTTTTTTACCACGCTGTTGCCGTCTTGCAATGTTTCCTTTATCCTTGTGTTGACGATAATAGGGGCAGGCTCCGGCTCAGGCGTAGGTTCCTCTTCGACCTCAGGCATCGGCTCTTCGGTTTCCGTTTGTTGTTCTTCTTCGCGCCCCGGCATCTCTATCTGCTCCGTGACATCGCTTGTGGTGCCGCGCTCCTGCTGTTCCTCGCCGGAACTGTCCTCTAGTGCGGCATCGTTCACCGCCACAACAAACTCCGCTATGCTTACGACGGCATCCATGCACCCTGTAAATAGTAGCAGTGACGATAATAACAGCACCACTACAGCGGCGGTTAACCTTTTATTTTTTTTCATAATTGCCTCACAGTAATATCATATTAGAGTGCCGCCGGCAAAATCATCAGCGACACTTATAAATTTTTCAACAACGCTGGATAGTGTTGACACAAGTGTTCAGTTGGTCTATTTTGGCTATTATTCTGTCCTGCCTGACAAAAAAATAGCTCAATAGCTGCTCATTTCAACTCGCATTTACACTATCAGGCTGTCTAATACTTTATGTTTTGTATACTGCTCCCCCCACCGAAGGCGGGGGGAGCAGTATACAATGAACCTAATTATTTCGATGAAACCGTATATTCAGCTAATTAAGTTTAAACCTGTTTTCCCTATTTCCGAGAGCAATGACGGTACCGCGTTGCAACTGTGTCGCCATGTTGGCAACCAGTCTGTTGCCGCCGTCGATGTAGGTGCCGTTGCTGGAGTAGTCGGTCACCATGTAACAGCCGAGCGAAGTATTATAAAGTATGCTGCAATGTTTGCGGCTGAGTTTTTCGGCGTTGCGGTCGATGATGAGGTTGCAGGTGTTATCACGTCCAATGAGCAGATCCTCATTTGGTGCAAGGGGGATAGTCTGGCCGGCGTACATACCCGACAGACCCGACAGCGAGCCTGCCTGCGGTGTGGCAGGTGCTTTTGGTTGAACGTTGACAAAGTTTTTAGCGCCTTCTATTTTGCTTGTTGCGGCACCGGTGCCACCAAAGTCATAGTTGGAGGTAAAGGCAACAAGATAATCAACAACGCGGCGCATACCGCCGGTAAACGGAACAAATATGCTTATGGCAAGATGCGGTTTGATGTCGAATGCTATGTAGTACTTGTAGCGCCAGTAGATGTTGTAGGCTACACAGCAACCCCAGTACAGGCCAACGAGTATCATTCCAAAAATCATCCAGCTAAAATTGCTGATAGCGACAATAATGATGAACAGTATGCCACCATAGAACCACCAACCCTCAAGGAAGAAAACCATCCACCAAGCCTCGTCGACTATTTTAAGACGGTACAGTGCTTTAGCGACCGGCACAAAGGGCATCCAGTCCTTTTCAAGACCTGCTTTGCGGCCAATATGAAGCCATTTAAAGCCGGTTATTGTCCAGTATGCCACCAGCATTAACAAAACGATGACGACAAAGAGAATAAAACTTGAAACAAGTGTGTTGATAACGGTCATGATGGCACTGCCGATGCCGCCCAGTGCGCCGAGTGCCGCCATCGGATCGGCACTACCGCTACTTCCCGAGCCGCCCAACATAAGATCTAATAACAGATTTTCCATAAAAAACCTCCAAATTTGTGTAGTGCACTGTTAAGCTAAATTGAATAAATTGTTAACAATGCCTGTGTTATTAACATTTTTTAGACAACCTCTAAATATTCGGGTATGATTTCAGGTCGTGGTTTTTTGTCAGATTATTCCAAAAACTGAGCAAACGCTTTGTGCATTCGTAAATATTTTTTTGGAGCTATGACAGAAAAAGACAAGAACCGGAAAGCGTGAACAAATTTTTAGAGGCACACTTTAGTCTTTGCTTGTCTCCCAACTAAATGCCTCGCAACAGCAGGGGATGAACATCAGTTCCGATTTGCCCACAAGCAGTCTGTCGTGGGATTTTAGCGGCTGAGGACTTAACACTACCTGATCGTTGAGATAGCACAGCTCTTTGCTGTCACCGGGTTGCATTAGGAACAGATTACCACGCGGCTCGTACACCACGATAGCATGGCGCTCACGGCTGACGGTGTTGTCTTTGCTGATGCTGACATCCATGTTAGCCGAACGACCGATAAAGTTTCTGCCGCTTTTAAGGCGGAAATCCTCACCGAAGTGTTCACCTTTGACGCAAACAAGCCAACCGACAACCGGCTCTGAGCCTATGGCGGAAGAGAAAAAACCCACCGTTTTGTTGTCATCGTCCATGACGGGTGCGGCTGGTGCGCTGACAGCCGCATTGACGGCATCCTGAAGTGAGGATGGTGTCGAAGCAGCCGGTGCCATCACCGCTTGTTCTGTTGGGGTCAGTGGCATTGTCGGCGCCGGTTCCGACATGTTGAGCGCTACGGTGACGTCATCGTTGCCCTGTTGGACAAGTGGCATTGTGACGTTGCTGTTGCCCACAGCACCACCGCCGCCGCCTGAGCAATGCGGGCAACTGCCAAAGCTCTCGCCGTCGTAGAAATGTCCGTTTTTGCACTTTACAAGATTCATAACAATTTCTCCCATGTGTGTGTGCTAGATGTGTCGTCAAGAGTGTTTATCCGTACGATTTTGGCGATTGTCTCGCAATAAGTGTTATCAAAACCCACATTCTGTTGATGAACGTATCATTTTCCAATTTATATGACGAAAATCGTTCAAAATCTGTTCGTTTCAACTCAAAGACTGCACTATCTAATTATTATTTATATCAATTGACACATTCGGCTCTGCACCGATGTATCGCATTAATATTGCTGTGGTGTTGTCGTGACCTACGCTTGTATCGTCGATGGCGGTGACGACTACCCTGTGAACCATGTCTTTTAAGCGCCCGTCCTGCGACAATATCTTGTGTATCTGCTCATCTGAGAGGCACTTGGTAAGACCGTCACTGCACAGCAGTATCGTGTCGTCGGTTTGCAGCTGTAACGGTGCGTGTGAAATGTCAACAAGCTCCAGCGTCGGTGCTCCAAGGTAACTTATCAGTGCCTCCTTACGTGGGTTTGAGTCCGCCTGTTGTTGTGTCAGTTTGCCCTCCGCCACCATCTGTTGCAGTTGCAGTGCATAGTTGTGATCCTTTGTCAGGCGCACTATCTCATGGTTGCGGATAACATAAATTCGGCTGTCGCCCACCGACACCCAGTAGAGTGACGAACCGCGGATGTAGCAACATACAAGCGTTGTACCTGCCTCTTGTCCCGGTGCGTGGTGGTTTGCAAGCATCATGTCATTTGCATCATGCACCGCCGCTTCCAACATG
>CAYJFU010000029.1:0-26995 GCA_964369445.1 uncultured Oscillospiraceae bacterium
CTCGTGGACTTTGACATCGTGTACGGGCAACGCAACGACGTCGATGGCTACGCCGCCGCACTCAGTCGATTTGATGCGTTTTTGCCGTCCGTTTTGCAACGTCTCACCGCAGATGACCTGCTTATCATAACTGCAGACCACGGCTGTGACCCCGGCACCCCCTCCACCGACCACTCGCGCGAGTGCGTGCCGGTACTGATTTACGGCAGACAACCACACAATTTGGGCACAATACAGGGCTTCACCTTTGTTGCAGACACAATTCGACAACATTTACCGGGGCGTTGAAAATCAAAGGGTTTCGACACCCCACTATTTTAAAGGTTTTAACATGGCACAGAAATTGAAGCGTTACTCGGCACTTACAAAGCTGTTTTTCTCGTCGCTCTCACAGGAGGGACCGAGGGAGACATTTAAAAAGTTGTCACGATTTACCGCGCGGCGCACGCGGCGCAAGAAAGGCTACCTTCTCCCGACGGAGCAGGAGCTTATATTTCAGCGTGACAGCGTCAACATGGGCAAGATAAGCCTTGTCATTGTATTGTACAACACACCGCAGATCTACCTAGAGCAGCTTTTTGACAGCCTGCTTTTGCAAAGCTACCGCTTTTTTGAACTGTGTGTAGCGGATGCTTCCGACGCTCAGCATGCATATGTTGAGCCGTACATAAAGTCGCTGTCCGATGCGCGCATACGTTACACGCGTGTTGAAAACGCCGGCATAAGCGCAAACACCAACGCCGCCGCAAAGCTTGCCACCGGCGATTATCTGGCGTTTTGTGACCATGATGACATGTTGCCGGAAAACGCGTTTTTTGAACTGGTAACAGCCTTTGACGAGACGGGTGCAGACTACATCTACACCGACGAGGCACTGTTTGACAAGGACTACAAACTGCCAACCGCTATACACTACAAACCCGACCTTTCGCCACACTATCTGCTTTCCTGTAACTACATCTGCCACCTCAGCGCCGTCAAGCGCTCGCTATTTATCGAGCTGGACGGTCTGCGCTCGGAGTTTGACGGCAGTCAGGACCACGACTTTATACTGCGGGTTATGGACAGCAAGGCGAAGATACACCACCTGCCCAAAGTGCTTTACTACTGGCGCGTGCACAGCGATTCCACCGCCGGCGGTGTCGAGGCAAAACCCTATGTAGAGCAGGCGGCCATCGGTGCAATTGAAAAACACCTGGAGCGCCATGCCCTAAAAATGAAGGTGGACAAAGGGCTTTTCCCCTCCACCTACCGCATCATCCCCACCGCGATTTACGACAAGGTCAGCATCGTTATACCGACCAGCGACCATGCGCAAGATTTACAGCGGTGCGTACTCTCGATAATCGAAAAAACCACCTACCGCAACTACGAAATCATCATAGTCGACAACAACTCCACTCAGCCTCAGACTTTTGAGCTGTACGACGAGCTTAAACGCAACTCACGCAAAATACAGGTAGTCACCTACGAAGACAAGTTCAACTTTTCCGCCATCTGCAACTTTGGCGCAAGTTTTGCCACCGGCAAGCACATACTACTGTTAAACAACGACGTTGAGGTCATAACCCCGGAATGGTTATTTGATATGCTCACCTTCTCCACCCTCGGCGACGTCGGGGCAGTCGGGGCAAAACTGCTCTACCCCGATAACCGCATACAGCACGCCGGTGTAGTAACCGGACTTGGTGGCTATGCCGGACACAGCCACAAATACTACGCACGCGACAAGGGGGGATATATGTTTCGCCTTGGCTGTGTCAACAACTTTTCCGCAGTCACCGGCGCGTGTCTTATGGTGAAGACACGGCTTTACAATCAAGTGGGCGGCTTGGACGAAAAGTTTGCCGTCGCCTTTAACGATGTGGATTTTTGTCTGCGTTTGCGCAAACTCAACTATTACAACGTCTACACACCCTATGCCGAGCTTTACCACCACGAAAGTCTCAGCCGCGGTTCTGACAAAAAGGGCGACAAACTGGAACGTTTTACCACTGAGCAACAACTGCTATACGAGCGCTACGGTGAGGACTTAAAGCGCGACCCCTTTTACAACATACATCTGACGCTGGACAGCGAAGATTTTGCAATAGGGTACTACTAATATGGAACATGTAAAAAATAGTACGGAGGAATAATATGGTACACGGGAATATTTTAGAGGCGATAGGAAACACGCCACTGGTGCGCATTAATAGGTTAGCACCCTACAAACACGTTAAAATTTATGCAAAACTTGAGGGCTTTAACCCGACAGGTAGTATTAAGGATCGCATTGCCTACGTTATGCTGACCGAGGCGGAAAAATCCGGCGATTTAAAGCCGGGCATGACCATTATCGAGGCGACAAGCGGCAATACAGGCATAGCCATAGCTATGATAGGCCGTGTGCTGGGTTACCCTGTACAGATTGTAATGAGCGAGGCGGTATCAATAGAGCGTCGGCAGATGATGGCAGCTTTTGGCGCACAGATAACACTGACACCGGCATCTGAAGGCACCGACGGCGCGATAAAATACGTTCGCGACAAGCTTAAAAAAGACAGTACCGGTTACTTTTGTTGCGACCAGTTTTCCAACAAATACAACAAGCTTGCACATTACAAGACAACGGCAAGCGAAATTTACCGCCAGACAGCCGGTGAGATCACACATCTTGTATCATCGCTCGGCACATCCGGCACCATAATGGGCATAGGTATGCACCTAAAGGAAAAAAATCCTGACATACAAATTATTGAAGCACAGCCGGTCAAAGGGCACTATATACAGGGGTTAAAAAACATGCAGGAGGCGATAGTGCCGGCGCTTTACGACCCTGACAAGATTGACCGTCATGTTATGGTGGACAGTGAGGTCGCGTTTGACTGCGCGCGCCAAATTGTCGACAAAGAGGCTATATTTGTCGGAATGAGCAGTGGTGCGGCAATGTACGCCGCCACCGTGGTAGCACAGGAGCTGGAGCAAAAAGGTCAAAGTGCAACAATGGTGGTAATCTTCCCCGACAGAGGAGAGAAGTACTTGAGCACCAAGCTGTTTAACGCACAGGGGTAATCTCGATATTACGAAGTTGAGAAAACATTTCCGTCTATCACTCCCCTGCCGACGGCGAGGGAGTGATAGACGTAAAACTTGCTCAAAACCTGCTTATTGAAACTAGTGTTAACGCTATCTTAGTTGTTGGCATTAGTTTGCAGGCTTACCTACTATAGCAATAAGCCCGTCGCGGTTTCGTAGTTGTACGCCGCCGCGGCGCAGGCGCACTAGCCCCTCGCGCTCAAAGTATTTAAGCATACGCGAGACCACCTCTCGCGCACTTCCTATGTAGCGCGCTATCTGTTCGTGTGTCATTATAATATTATCGGTGCCGGCCCTGTCCGTCTCGCTGAGCAAAAACGTGACAAGCCGTTTGTCAAACGACATAAACATTATCTGCTGTATGGCAAACACCACATCGGAAAAGCGTTGTACCGCCGAGGACAGCGAGTAGTTTTCCGCGTGTAAATTCTGTTGTACAACGCGTGAAAATGCAAACGGACTTATGCGTAACAGTTTACTGTCCTTTTGTACGTCTATCTGAACATCAAACGAGACGTGATGTAGCACGCAGGAGGCTGTCAGCACGCACACCTCACCCGCGTCCATTCGGAAAAGCGTAATTTCGCGTCCGTCCTCCGACATTAAAAACGCACGGAGTTCACCGCTTTTTACGATAAGAACCCCGACGCACTCGTCTTGACAGTTCATTATCGTCTGACCTTTTTTTATGCTTAAAAGTTCGGTGTTTTGAGTTAAAAGCTCTTGCTGTTCATCGGTAAGCTTGTCCCAAAATATCAGTTGGCTTACCAATAAATCTTTATCTGCACCTGTCACCATGACGCCCTCGCATATGTTTATATGTTCTAATTATAGTAGAAAAAGTCACTTTTATCAATATCTCTGAGACAATTGCATATAATAATTTTCCGGATAGTAACAAAAGTTGATAATTAAAGCTATGTGACTTAAAATCGACACTGCATTTACGTGTAGCATTTTCACCTATTTGGGTGGAGGACACGCATGTTGCACACTGTTCATTTATGCTCTTTCGGATGCTGTTTATGCCTTGTGAATTGCACTGAAATGAGTGCAGATAGGTATAATTGAAATGCTGTATTTATAATAAGTTACTACATACCAGGCTCGGAGGTTTAATGATTTCATTTGGAAATGATTGGGATGCCCTTTTAGCAGAGGAGTTTACAAAGGACTACTACCTCGCGCTACGTGCTTTTTTGGCGCAACAATACCGCGATTGCACCGTTTATCCTGATATGTACGACATATATAACGCACTGAAACTGACCGCCTATCGCGATGTGAAGGTTGTAATTCTGGGGCAAGACCCCTATCACGGTGCCGGTCAAGCACACGGACTTGCGTTTTCCGTAATTGACGCCGCCACACCGCCGTCGTTGCAAAACATCTACAAGGAGTTGCAATCAGATGTGGGCATATCTCCACCGACACACGGCAACCTTACAGGGTGGGCACGCCAAGGGGTTTTACTATTAAACACGGTGCTGACGGTACGCGCGGCAAGTCCCGCCTCGCACAAAGGCAAGGGGTGGGAGATCTTCACCGACAGGGTCATTTCACTGCTAAACGAGCGCGAACAAGGGATCGTTTTTCTGCTTTGGGGAGCGCATGCAAAGGGCAAGGCATCGTTGGTAACGGGGTCTCAACACACCGTGCTGACCGCCGCACACCCAAGCCCACTTTCGGCGCACAGCGGTTTTTTCGGCTGTCGACACTTCTCAAAGGCGAACGCACTTCTTGCACAGCCGATAGAGTGGGGAGCACTGACTGAACTAGTTAATCAGTGCTAATGGCTTAGAAAAACATACCGTTTACCCACCGCCGGTGGAGGGTATACAAAAAAGCACCCACCTGCTTTTAGTTGACTTCAGTGTGACACTCTTGTCAGAGAACACTCGGTACATAATCCTACCGGAGGTGTGATGCTTTCCTTTCTGCTCGGTTTTTTAATGATACTTGTGCTTGCCTGCTGTGTTTCCATCGTCTACGATTTGAGCGCCGCACGGACATTTATGGCCTCACTGCTCGCAGTTTGTATGCTTTTGTATATATTGGCGATTTTCGGACTAACCAACATCGCCTACTACATCACTGCTATTGCAAGTGTCGCGGCACTGGTTTATTGCATTAAACATTGGCAAAAGTTTTTTGCACTGCTGAGCAGTACAACGGTAATAGTGCTTTTCGCGGCGACACTTTTGTCCGTTGCGGTTTTGCCGTGGTTGTCAAGTAACGACCCTGAAGTGGTTAACTACTGGCTTCCCGGTTTACAATATTTAAAGCAGACAAATGCCATGCCTTACGCCGCAGACATACTTCCGCAGGACATATTGCATCCGCCGCTCATTTGGTTTTTGCAGTATTTTCTGCTTTACCATGTCGATTATGTCGACGTGGGCGTTGTGTTTTGCGCCAACAACATGCTCGCGTTTGCGTGCTTTTTGCCGATATTTGATCTCGACCGCCCAAAAGACAGGCGCGATGTGATAACTATCGCCGTCGAGATGATTCTTGTTGCAAGTTTGCTTGGCATTGACAGCGGTTACTCCACCCTGTCGCCGGGGCGGCTTTTTGCAATACTTTACGCTTACGGTCTGTTTTTAGCAATTTTCTGCAGCGTTGACAAACCCTTTGCCGTAACGGAAATATCGCTGATAATAAGCGGAGTTTGCCTTTTAAACTCCACCGGCTTTGCATTTGCGTTTTTGATATTGTTTGTTGCGCGTGTTAACACATTTTTTTCTACAAAAGGACGTGGTTTTTTCTACCGTATCTTCGGTGCGGCACGCAGACATATGATGGCAACCGTATCGCTGGCAACGGCGACCTCGACGTTTGTAGCCGTGCTGTTTTTGGGTGGAAACACTTCTGCACGTGCCGCGGTGTCATCGGTGTTTTCCGCCCTGTTTGACTTTGTAAACTGGACACCGTACACTGTTACGGTGCTTGCACTGTTACTGTTGCCAAGGCTGTTGAGGGGGAAGGAGCTGTCGCACTAAAGTCAAATTGTACAATCCAAAAAACATCAGACCAATTGTTGATATTTGTATGCAGGTGCGGTAAAGCAAATACCATAATTTCTTCCATTTCATTTAATGTTAATTAACTTTATTGCACTTTTTGATGTTGTCGCATAACAGTTATTCTATAATATTTATCCATAACAGCCACTCCTTTCTAACACTGGAAAGTGCGTCTCGAAATTAGTTTTTTTAATACTTTATTTGCGCCTTTGTGTTAATCATACGCCGTCCTTATTATAGTCGTTCAACTTGAAAAACTCCACAAGATTGCCGAGCAGAAATTTCGCCTATCAAGGCGAAGGAGTGAGTAATGCTTTGTGCATTGCGATTGACGACTACGAAGATAGGTGGATTTTCTGCCGGGGAGATGTGTTGGTTTTAAAGTTGAATGACTATACAATGTCGATATAATTTCTCAATTAAAAACACCCTGCAACCACATACGATTACAAGGTGTTTATAACGAAATTTCAGCCTTACTCCGGCTTAGGCACTGCACTCACAATACACTTTACCGGACATTGCTCAACGCACTTGCCGCAACCGATGCACAGATCACTGTCGACGGTCGCGTTGTTGTCGTCCACTTTTATGGCCTTTGGTTCAGTTGGGCAGGCTTTTTCGCACTTTTTACAGCCGATACAACCGGCACTGCACTCCTTGCGCGTGATGTTGCCACGATTTTTGTTCATACATAGCACAAGCGCGCTGTTATCTGCCGGTGCAAGCGCTATGACGCTTTTCGGACATACCTTTACACATGCACCACAGCCGGTACACTTGTCGGGGTCGATGGTTGCAAGACCGTTTTCGATGGTCACTGCGTCAAACTTACATGCACGCTGACAGTCGCCAAAACCCATACATCCGTATGAACAACTGCAACGTCCGCCGAAAAGCGGCGCGCACGCGGTACAGCTAGGAATACCACCGTATAAGTACTGGTCGTGCGTGTTGTCGTAGTTTCCCTGACAGCAGACAAACGCTTTTTTCTGCGCCACGTCCTCTACCTCAACACCCATTATGCGCCCAAGTTCCTCTGCGGTGGCGTTACCACCGGGCGTACATAGTGTTAGCTCCTTTGTCTTTTCGGTACTTATTGCCTTTGCGTAATCAGAACACCCGGCAAAGCCGCACGCGCCACAGTTTGCACCGGGCAGTGCTGCGGCGAGTTCAGCCTCACGCTCATCCTGCGGAACGTGGAAAACCTCAGAACATAGCACCAGAATCGCGCCGCCGACAGCACCGACAGCCACGATGATAATAACAGGTAATACTATAGTCATTTTTTATCTCCGATTTTAATTACACGGCACTGTTAAGTTATAATGAATGAAATATCAAATTGCTCTGATGGCTAGCCTTACAATCTTGACGGATATATTGCCGTGTTTCGGTGTCAAAGACTGTTTTCCATGATGGGATCTTCTATTAAAACTTTTTTCTTAAACAACAGACAAAAGTCTTCGCTAATCTTTATCTCGTCTTTAACCGGCAAAGCAATAACACAAAAGAAAATACAAGCTAATTTCTTTTTAGCATTTCCGACCCTCTAAGAAGAGGGTAGCAGGTAAGTTAACCTATACTTTTCATGTTAAATTAACAAAGTCCGTTACGCCATAAATAAATTTTCAATAACACCGCCAAACCCCATAAAGGACAACGCAACTATGGCGGCAGAGACGAGCGTTATCGGCAGACCGACGAATGCTTTTGGCGGATTTGAATGTTCAAGACGCGAGCGTACACCGGCAAAAAGCACCATAGCAAGCATAAATCCGAGTCCCGCACCAAGCGCACCGACAAGGCTTTCCACGTAGGTGTAACCGCTCTCGACGTTGAGCAGAGCAACACCGAGAATGGCGCAGTTGGTGGTTATAAGTGGCAGGTAGATGCCAAGCGCGTTGTACAGCGGCGGTATAAATTTTTTAAGCACAATCTCGACAAGTTGAACAAGTGTCGCTATTATGAGTATAAAGCTAATCGTCGAGAGGTATTCAAGACCATACGGCTCTAACAGGTGGGTGTAAAGCGGATGGGTGACCGCAGTGGCGATTATCATGACCACAGTGACGGCACAGCTCATACCAAAGGCGCTGTTCAGCTTTTTTGACACGCCCAAAAATGGGCATATACCCAGAAATTTGACAAGCACATAGTTGTCCACCAGTATCATGCCAAAAAATATCATCGCAAGTTTTTCAGCCATTACTCACCCTCCTTTTTGTCGTTGTCGGTGTCGTCGGGTGTTTCCTGCTCGTTAGTTGTCTCTTCGGTGTCCGTCTGTTCCGATGCCTCTTCGGGAGTTGCCTGTTCTGTATCTTCAGCTTCCACGTCTGTTTGCGGCTCGTCGGAATCGGAAGGCTCTGTTGCGCTCTCTTCCGAGGTGGCATCTTTTGCGTCTTGCGCCTCTTCGTCCTTTGCCTGCTCGTCGCTTGCTTGGTCTTCAGGGGCGGTATCTTCTGTACCCTCCACCAATTCGGCAGACAGCTGCTCACCTCGCTCGACTTCGGCGTTATACTTTTGGTTGTCAGCCTGCTCAAACGTGGTGGTTATGCTGTCGGTCGGCAGATGCTGTTGCTCAACATTTTCCGAAACAGCGGTGTTAAGCTGTGATTGTTCCGCAGACATGCAGACATTTTTGGACGGACATGCCGCACAACCTGCGCCCTGTGGTGCTTTGCCAAAAAACGGAATCTTTTCCAGTTGCAGTGCAAGTGCTATAAGTATTCCGTAGACAAAAAAGCCGCCGGCAGGTGTTGTCAGTACGCTTACAGGCTCGATAAGCCCTTTTGTTATCGGATAAGAGAACAACGTGCCAAATCCGAACAGCTCGCGTATGCCCGCCATCAGTACAAGTGTTATGGTAAAACCGATGCCCATTGCCAGACCATCGACGGCGCTTAGCAGGACGGGGTTTTTACTGGCATACATCTCGGCTCTGCCAAGAATAATGCAGTTGACGACGATAAGCGGCAGGAATATTCCAAGCGCCTCGTCCAGTGCCGGCACGTATGCCTCAACAAGCATCATGACAAGCGTCACAAAGGTGGCGATGATGGTGATGTATGCCGGTATTCTGACCTTTGAGGGTATAACGTTGCGCAGTGCTGATACCACGATGTTGGAGCAGATAAGCACAAACGTCGCCGCAAGACCCATGCCCAGACCGTTGAACGCCATTGTCGTGACGGCAAGCGTCGGGCACACGCCGATGATAAGGCGCAGTACCGGATTTTCAAGCAGTATGCCGTTTATAAAAAGTGTTTTAATCTTTGACGTCATACTACTCCACCCCCAAAACGGCGTTTATCGTGTCGACAGCCTTGTTTATTGATTCGTTAACAGACTTTGACGATATCGTAGCGCCGGTTATAGCCTGAAAGTCGTCGGTGGCCTGTGTTCTGCCGGTAAACTGTGCCAAAAAGTCCGGCTCGCTCACCCTGTCGCCAAGACCCGGTGTCTCGCTGTGCGACTGTATGCTGACCGTCTTAACGGTGCGCTCGGTATCAAACGCCACAATGACGGGCACCTGACCGCCGTAGCCGGCCGTAGAGGTGCTGACAAGGTAGCCCACAACATCCTCACCGACATGCGCCGAGTAAACTTCGGTGGCAAGTTGCTGCTGTGTGACACTAGCCGGCAGTTCCATTAGATTAAAGGCGTCTGCCTCAGAAAAGATGGCAAGCTGCTGGTTTTGCGCCGCTGCAACGCGGTTTTGTTCGATAACCGGCGCTGTCAGCTCATTTGTGGCGGCAAGCAGTGCCGTTGCCACAAGGCAGATAGCACATAGTACGCCAATAGGTAAAAGCCTACCTACCCAAACATTCTGTTCGGTGGCGGCATCATTGTTTTTGTTTGACAAGCTTTTTACCTCCCAACACTTTTTGTCTTGTAAGACGATTGATGTACGGTACTAAAATATTCATAAACAGTATGGCGAAGGACACACCTTCCGACATGTTGCTGTAATAACGTATCAAACATGTGAGTAATCCAAGCCCTAAACCGAAAAGTATCTTGCCGCGCAGTGTGTAAGGAGACGTCGTGTAGTCCGTCGCCATGAAAAAAGCGCCAAGCATAAGTCCGCCACCGGCGAGTTCAAGTATAATGTTGCGTCCTGTAAGTATCGTGCCAAGCGTGACAACGGCAAGGTATGTCACAGGTATTGCAGGCGATATAACTTTGGAAAAAATAAGATAAAGACCACCGATAAGCAGTGCAACGGTGGATGTCTCGCCCAGTACGCCGCTGTGTGTGCCTAGCAAAAGGTCTGCGTACTGTACGCTTACCGTCTGCGCCGCTACAAAAGGCGTTGCGCCGGCCATAGCCTCCACTGACGTAACCGATGCCACATAGGGATAGTTTGTCATTGCCGCCGTAAAGGAAACCGCCAGTGCAATGCGTGCCACTATGGCAGGGTTTGCAAAGTTCTGGCCGAGACCGCCAAACAAGAGCTTTACTATTACAATAGCGATAAACGCGCCGACAATCGCCATCCAAATGGGTAGCGTCGACGGTAGGTTGAATGCAAGCAGTACACCGGTGACGGCGGCGGAAAAGTCGCCGACCGAGTGCTTTTTCTTAAACACGACCGCCCAGATGGCCTCAAAACCGACGCATGCGCTAACCGTCACGGCTATGAGCAGTAGCGCGCGCGAGCCAAATATGATGGTCGACGCAAATACGGCCGGCAACAGAGCGAGCAACACTTTTAGCATAATTTCGCGCGTGGTAATGCTGTCTCTTATGTGCGGCGACGGACTTGCCAGTAACAATTTGTCCATAAAAAATGCTTCCTTTCTTTAGAGGGTGTGTTGAAAACCGAGTTTTGGGGCACCCCCTTAAACGACACCTGTGCGCTCGACAACCTTTGCAAGCTTCATCGTCGGTGCAAGCGGTCGCTTTGCCGGACAGGTGAAGGAGCAACAGCCGCACTCGATACAACTTGATACTTTAAGTTTTGTAAGTTCTTCGCGCTCTGCCAGTTCGTATGCCCTGACGATTTCAACCGGCGGCAAGCCCATTGGACATGCCTCGATGCAGCGCGCACAGTGTATGCAGGGAGTAGGCTCGGGTATGCTTGCCACCCGCTCCGACAGTGCAAGCACCGCGTTTGACTGCTTTTGCACCGGCAGTTGCAGGTTGGGCAGCGAAAATCCCATCATCGGACCGCCCATCAGAACCTTGCACGGGTCACTTATAAAACCACCGCAAAACTCAACGACGTCCTCAATCGATGTGCCGATATATGCCTCGACGTTTTTCGGCTCTTTTATCAAATCGCCCGATACCGTGAGTCGTTTTGTTGTAAGCGGTATACCGGTTTCAAGATACTTTGATATAAATGCCACCGTCGACACGTTGAGTACTATAACACCTACATCCGATGGCAATCCACCCTCCGGCACCTCTTTGCCGGTCAGTTTTTCGATAAGCACCTTTTCCGCGCCCTGCGGATAACGCGTTTCCAGCGGTATAACGCGCACACTCTTATCCCCTGTGGCAAGCGAGATAAGCAAATCCATCGCCTCAGGTTTGTTTTGTTCTATTCCTATAAAAACTTTCTTTAAATTCAAATAGCGTTTGACAAGCATAATGCCCGACATTACATGGTCAGCGCACTCAAGCATCTCGCGGTTGTCTGCCGTTATATACGGCTCACACTCCGCGGCATTGATGACAAGTGTATCAACTGCCGATAGGTCTTTCGGACTTAGCTTGACGCTTGTCGGAAACCCTGCACCGCCAAGACCAACAAGTCCGCTTTGCCTTATCGCCTCGACAAAACTTGCATGGTCGTTCACTATCGGTGGCGCTATATCTTTTGACAGTGTCTGCTCCTTGTCCGACTCTATGACAATGCACTCCGTCTTGCCACCGGCAAGCTGTACCGTTTTTAGCTCCTTAACCGTGCCGGACACACTGCTGTGTATCGGCGAGGATACAAAACCGCCGGCCTCTGCCACAACGGTACCCACCTGCACCTTATCACCCTTTTTGACAACGGGTTTTGCAGGCGCACCAATGTGCTGTTGCACCGGAAGCGTAACAACATCCGGTATAGGCATCTTGACGGTGTATCCGTCCGATGTCATTTTTCTGTGTGGGGCCTTGACGCCAAGCGACGCTCTGCGCAGCTTTTCAAACACTTAACACCTCTTTAAAATATCTTACGGGCAAGCGCAAAATGCACTTGCGACTAATGGCTAATGACCAATGTCGTTTCTAAATAAAACAAATTACTTGCAAATGCGAAAAAATATAAGTCGCTTCCCTGCAAACTAAAAACAGTTACAAACCATCCGCCCTTAGTCCTTAGCTCCACGTGTTTTGCTCGTGGTTATATCTTATATTGAAGAGTATTGCCATTTTTTCGCAGTCAATTATGGGTTTGTCATGCGACATCCCATATATTCATCATTTTACACTGTAAGGGCGCAAACGTCAAGTAAAACCGCAACATGTGGCATAATTTTCCGTTATTTTTTGGTTCAAAGTTGTTTTTGATGATCTTTTATCAAAAACACTTGACAAAAACCGAAAAAAGGTATACCCTATAGGGGTAATAGGTATGCAGCAGTAAGGAGTATAATTATGAGGGAGTGCATAGATATCGAAGCGGTAAGCAGACGGTTAAAAAGGATAGAAGGGCAGATAAGAGGCATTCAACGCATGATCGAGCAGGATAAGCCGTGCGAGGATATTCTTATACAGCTTAGCGCGGCGAAAGCGTCATTGCACAAAACGGGACAGGTCATTCTTGAAGGGCATCTTCACCACTGTGTTTTGGATGGTATCAAAAACGGCGACGAAGAGGAGACATTGCGCAAGCTGTCCTCCGCGATAAACCAATTTTCCAAAACAATTTGATGGTACTGTGAAGAGAAAATTACTGTTAGTTAGCACAAAGAGCTGGTGTTTTTGGATTGCTACCGCAATAGGGTGTGGGTGAAGTAAGCCAAGATAAAATGCGAGTTGTTCAATTGGATTTATGATAGTATGAATACGAGTGTTCAGCCGGCAAATTTTGGCGCTTTTTCCGCTATAGGACGACACCAAAAAAAAGTTGTATTTAGGAGGGACAACATGGATAGTTTAATGGAAAAACTCAACTCAAAGTTGATGCTTATGGTATCCGGCGTATTTTTACTTGCGAGTTTTGTGACGGAATATATCGTGCCGCTTGCGGGTGGCAATTTTGAGTTCCCGATAAATCCGGCATGGGTGTCGATACTGATATCGGGACTGCCCATCGCATACAGCGCGTTAAGCAGACTGTTAAACGGCTTCAAAATAACATCCTCACTGCTCATAACCGTTGCAATGATAGCCGCCATTTACATTGGTGAGGTGTTTGCGGCAGGAGAGGTTGCATTTATAATGGCGTTGGGCGAGTGGTTGGAACACAAGACGGTGCAGCGCACAAGGCGCGGCATAGAAAACCTTTTAAACCTTGTGCCGAAAACGGGGCGACGCGTGATGTGTGCAAACGGCGAGGTTGTCGACGAAATCGTGCCAGCGGAAGCACTATCGGTCGGTGATGTGATTAGGGTGCAGCCGGGCGAGAGCTTTTCCGGCGACGGCGTCATCGTCGAGGGAAGCACCACGGTGGATCTGTCGATACTTACCGGCGAGTCGCTACCCGTTGACAAAGTTCAGGGGGATGACGTTTTTGCCGGCACGATAAACCGCTTCGGCTCAGTGGATGTGCGGTTAAACAAGGCATTCACCGATTCGTCACTGCAAAAAATGATAAAAATGGTTGCCGATGCCGGGGAAAAAAAGGCACCCACACAGAAAATCGTGGACAGGTGGGCATCGTGGCTTGTACCGGCAGCTATCGTCATAGCGATAATCACCTACTTTGTGACCGGCGCGATTATCGATGACCCACAGGTGGCACTTGTCCGTGCCGTGACGGTTTTGGTTGTGTTTTGCCCTTGTGCACTTGCACTTGCGACACCGACGTCGATAATGGCGGCGATAGGTCAGGCGACAAAGCGCGGTGTACTTATCAAGTCCGGTGAGGCACTGGAGCAGATGGGACTTATCGACACGGTAGCTTTTGACAAAACCGGCACGTTGACGCACGGTATGCCGGTAGTGACGGATATTTTCGCGTTTGACACCGACAAGACAACCCTGCTACAACTTGCCGCCGCGGTGGAAAATCGCTCGGAACATCCGCTTGGTAAGGCGGTTTTACAGCACGCGCGCAGGCAGGGTGTGACGGTACCCGATGCCAAAAACTTCCACATGGAAGTAGGGCGCGGTGTCAGCGCGACGGTAGAGGGAGAACAGGTCTACTGCGGCAATGTCGAGCTGATTGAGCAAAACGTCGGCATCACCATCGACAAAGACATATCTGAGCTTGCCGCCGCGTTGTCCAACGAGGGAAAGGCAGTCATTATAACCACTACAAAACAAGCTATTCTGGGTGTTATCGGTCTTGCCGCCCCCGTTAAAAACAATGCGAAATCAGCGGTGGAAAATCTCAACGAGGCAGGTGTTCAAAACACGGTACTGCTGACCGGCGACAACGAGCGCGCCGCTAATTATATCGCAAACTCGGTTGGCATAAAACAGGTCAAAGCAAACCTGTTGCCCGGTGATAAGATGGGTTACATAGAACAGCAGATCCAGCAAAACATAAACATCTGCATGGTGGGTGACGGGGTCAACGACGCTCCGGCACTTAAAACCGCCTGTGTCGGTGTGGCGATGGGTTCAATGGGCAGTGATATAGCCATAGAGGCTGCTGACATTGCGCTGATGGGTGATGACTTATCTACCCTCGCGTATGTTAAAAAGCTCTCGGTAGCAACGGTAAAGTCCATCAAGTTTAACATAGCACTGTCGATGGCGATAAATATCGGGGCGATTGTGCTTTCATCGTTAGGTCTGTTGACCCCCGTGACCGGCGCACTGGTGCACAATGCCGGCTCGGTCCTTGTCGTACTAAATGCCGCCAGATTGTACGACCGCAAATTTCAATAAATTATTACTATTTATCTCTTGTTTTTTGTGTTAAAAGATGGTATAGTTGTTACATAAACTTGTTTCAAAATCAACATACCACCTATGAGGTTTGTTATGACAATAAGGGATATCGCGCAACTGTCAGGTGTTTCCATTGCTACCATATCGAGAATACTTAACAACAAAACACAAGGCATAAGCGAAGAGACAAGGGCGCGTGTGCAGAAGGTTATTGACGACAACAACTATGTCGCCTATGCCAAGGTGCGCAATAAAATACTTGCCGATAACCACACGATTGCAGTGATATTGCCGACATTACAAAACCTATATTACACCGCATTTACACAGGCATTACAACAAACCGCGGCTGAGCATGAGTTTAAGTTGCAGCTTTTTGTGACGAACAACAACCTCGATAAGGAACAAGGCATACTGAGCGACTGCCTGCTCGAAAAGGTCAGCGGCATTGTGATTGTATCGCCGTGCAGTGATGTTTCGGCAGTGCTTGCCGCGGCGCGAGAGCAGAGCATCGCGGCAATACTTGCGGATTTTGAGGGGGAGGCGCAGATATACCCCACTGTCCACCGAGACATGTTTGAGATTGCAAAGGAGTGCACGGCACTTATGTATGAGCGCGGCGCAAATCGTGTGGCACTGCTGTGCAGTGGTGCGTGCGATACGTTATTGCGCACAGCGATGATACGTGGATATAAAGAGTCGGTTAAAAGTAACAGCCGGTCAGGTAACGGCGCAAGGGTTGTCACCTCTGACAATGTCGAGCGTGAGCTGGATATACTGTTTGATGCAGGTGTTGACGCACTGCTCTGTGAATCGCCACAGTTTGCCATGCAGGCATATTCGCTGAGTGCAAAAAGAATGTTACAAATACCGCAGGACATATCCGTTATGTCGCTCGAGGACAATGACATAACATACCTGTTATCCCCTGCCCTTGCGGCGCACCGTACCGACCCAAAAGAGATGGCACAGCTCTGCCTTTCATCGATAGTGGCACAGACAAAGCACATCCCACCGCCCTTTTTAACACAACGCCTTAAAGGCGAGCTTATGCTTTGGCGCAGTCTGTTTCATCGGCGGGACAACGCACCTAAAATAGTGGTAGTGGGCACGCTCAACATTGACACCGTTATCAAGGTGCCGACAGTCCCCCACCCCGGACAGACGATGATGGCAGAAGAAGTGCAGATATGGCCCGGTGGCAAGGGTGCCAATCAGGCATTTGGTGTATCAAGGTTCGGTGCAAAAGCGTACATGATAGGCTGTCTTGGAAACGACCGCTATGGGCGGCGCATACACGAAACGCTCGACGAAGAGGGCGTTATAATGTCCGGAGTGAAGTATAACGATGATATCTTAACCGGCACGGCATTTGTACAACTTTACAACGACGGCTCCAACTCAATTGTTGTAAACAGCGGGGCTAACAAACTGTTAACGCCGGAATATGTACTGCAAAACGAGCAGTATTTGAACGGTGCCGCTTACTGCCTTGTACAGATGGAGATAAACTATGATGCCGTGTGCACCTTGAGCGATCTTTGTCGCAAAAAACAGGTTCCGATGGTTTTAAAACCTGCGCCGGCACGTGAGCTTTGCGACGACATTACAAACGGCTTGTATCTGCTTGTGCCAAACCGTGAGGAGATGAGCCTTTTGTGCCCTCACGTTGACAGTGTTGAAGATCAGGCGATGTTTTTTATCAAAAAAGGCGTGCAAAACGTTATCGTCACACTTGCCGAGCAGGGCTGCGTGTGGCTTACAGCTGAGCAGATACTTTATTTTGAAGCACCCAAATGCAACTGTGTCGATGACACCGGCGCAAGCGATGTGTTTATAAGCTGTCTTTGTGCTGTTTTGGCACATGGTGCACCGTTCGAAAAAGCTATAAAAACTTCCCTGTATGCCGCCTCAAAGAGTGTAACGCAAGAAGGTGTACAAAACAGCATCCCACAGCGAGAAGAACTGGAAAATCTAAATTAGACGGCGCACTACAATTTGGCATGTAGTTGTCACATACGAAGGAATTATTTTCGGCTTACACAAAGATTTGATACATTAAAGATTGCCCCCCGCCGAGATGCGGGGGGCAATCTTTAATGAAAAAAGCCAGTTAGGTTTTACTTAAGCAGTCACCCTTTGCCAAAAGCACAAGTTTTTCTACCCTACTGCGTATAGCTTAATATTTCCGCTTTTACCTTGTCGGGGTTGTAATCCGGTAGCGGGCCGGGGCGGCTTACATAATAACCCTGTATAAGGTCTATGCCTGCCTCAATAAGATATTTAAGTTGAACATCGGTCTCGACACCCTCAGCTAAAACAAGTATATCACGCTCTTTACAAAAGCTTATTGCCTTTGCAACAATCGCCTGACGACTTTCGTCTGTTTCGACGGCCGTAATAATCGAGCGATCAATTTTTACAATGTTTGGCTGTATCTTTAAGAGGTTGAGGTCATTGTTGTAGCCACTGCCGTAATCGTCCAATGCAATGCTTGCGCCCCACACTTTTACACGTTCAAGCTTGCGCTCAAAACTGGAGACATCAAGCTGCTCCGTCTCAATTATTTCAACAACGAGATTGTGAAGTTCATCTTTGTACATCCGTTCAAAATCGTCATATTCATTGGGTTTTAGCACCTGATTAGGCACCGAGTTGATAAAGAGTTTGGCATCGCCGAACATTGCCTTGTGCTTAACATATGTGGACATGGACTTATAGAATGTAAGCCGCTCTATCTTCCACAATTGTGACTGCGCTTTTGCTATTTGCAACAGTTTTGCAGGGTTGTTCAGCACCTCGCTCATCGGTCGCATAAGCGCTTCGTAGGCGTAAATTGTGCCGTCTGCCTTGATGATAGGCTGGAAGTGGAACTCAACAAACTGGTTATCAAGTATGCGATTGAGCTCCTCTTTGCCACTAAGCATAAAGGATTCTTCTTCATATCTTTTTTTGTTAAATATGTGCAGTTCGCCTTTTAGGGTGTGCTTTCCCTCGTACATCGCAAAGTCCGCAAACCTTATAAGCTCGGCAAGGTCGACACTGTCCTCTCCGTGCCACGAAAGTCCGCCGGACATGCGGATTTTAAATTCGTTGCCGTCCGGTAATAATATAGGTTCGTTATCAAGCGCTTCGTAAAGTCGCTCTATCTCCAAGAGTACCGTATTTTTATCGGTAAAGTCATAAAAGAATATGAAAAATTCATCACCGGACATGCGCCCTGTAACCGCATTTTTTGTAAATGAAGTGTTGATAATTCTTGCGGCAGATTTTATATAAACATCGCCCAAATCATGACCAAACGTATCATTTACGTATTTTAGATTATCTAGATCAAACATGGCTATGGCCGCCACATTCAGTCTTTGCCCTGCCATTATCGCGCCCACTTTACGGTGGAAAGCAAGGCGATTGTTAAGACCTGTCAAAAGGTCGTAATCTCGCTCATAGTTAAGGGCGCGCCTCTCCAGAACGTCCTTAGTTACATCGGTTATAACACCCAGCACTCCGTCATCTTTGTAGCTGACGATAATTCTCAACCACTGATCTCTGGTGTCAGACACACGAAATGTATCGGCAACACCCTCTTCCGGTCGTGTCTTGATGTCCGTCCAAAAATCAAGAAAAACATCATCAGAAAGCGTCAGTGTTTTAAAATCTATGGGCAAAAAGTCCAACATCTGGCACAACGTGCTAGATACCTTTACGCTTTTCGTCTTAGTATTGTACTCAAAGGAGCCGACACCCAAATTCATCATGTGCAGTATCTTGTCGGTTTTAGACGCACTGTCAACAGCATTTTTGTAGAGGTTAACAATGGAATCTGACAGCTGATCTATCTCCGTTATGCCAAGGTGGGGTATATTGGCAAGCTCGTCGGGTTGTTTTGATGATACTGTGTTGTTAAGTCGAACTATCGGGTAGGTGAAAAATTTACTTATATTGTAAGCGGCAATCGCACCTATCAACAGCGATACTATCAAGGCTACTATTATCGAAAATATTAGGCTTTCAGCATTGTCATACAGACTTTGCCTTGATGCGATGTTCCCGAGATAGATGACATCCTCTTCAAAAGGCGTGTTGCTGTCATAGAGCGAAAGCGGTGTGAGAGTCACCACCATATAACCCAAAACGGTGGGGATTGTGTAGCAGTTGTATCTCTCGCTTTCAACACTTATGTCTTCGATGCGTGTGTTAAGCGGTATAATGCTGTTTTGTATTGTTCCCTGATTCATGATGGGTACAAAGCTGTCCCCATCATGCATCGCCAGAAAATAGCCGTACTCTTCTTCAAGTGTCATCTCATCAAAAGGCATGACCTTGTAAAGTTGCGATTGGTTTATCTCAACCCCGATAACCCCAAAAGGGTTGCCATCCGCGTCTAAAAGTGGCATGGTATAGGTCAGCGTACTCTGACCGTCAAGCGCATGCGACTTGTTAACGTTCCATCTGGCGGCATGTCTGGCCTCGCTCACTGTTTTCATTGCGTCGACAGGCTGTTGCAGGATATGCGCGGTACTCTCGTCCAGCATGTAACCGTAAGACCACTGTGACGCAAGGGAAATACGAGTGCCGTCGATTATATTGTCAGGGCCGTTTAAAAGCTGTAAATTACCGGAATCTATGTCGGATAGGGTGGGGTTGTCACTTAAAAGATAAAGGCAACTATTGGAAATTTCTTTGGGTATGCCGTCATCCAATATCAAAAATCCGCCGGTGGTCTCGGTATACACCATCATATCGACAACTGTATTTAAACTTTCGGCTAAAAACTCACCTTTTTCCTCCTCTGACATATCAGTGCTCTGAATGTGGACACTGTTATAGATGTCCTCCACTTGTTTTTTATATGGTTCTATCGACGACCACCTGTTGAGCATCTCCGTCTCAAGATAACTTTTTCTGCTTTCTACCGTGGTTGCAAATATGCTGAAAGAGTTTTCGGTCAGCGTGCCCGCAACATTTGTGCCTAAAACAGTACCCGAAAACACCGCCGATTGTATTACCACAACAAGTAACATCAACAAGCCGCCTCTAAATAAAATGGATTTTTTATCAAAGTGTCTAAATGACATAACAAATTACCCTATGACCGCTGTCAATTTACCAAGTGTTTCCTCATACCACGCCGTGAAATTATCATCCGACATCAACTGCTCAATTGCATTATCGCGTTCCTCTCCCTCCAGTGCATCGACAAGCTCCCTGTCTGCCGCCGCTTTTTCCTGAAGTGCGGTGTCAAATAAGACACGCGCATCATAACTACCGTCAAAGGGGCTTAGTGCAAAAAGCGTATATCCGGGGAGTATGTCATAAAGTGTCTCGACAGTATTAACAACCGAGAGGTTTGCAAGGTCATCCTCTGTCATCACCGCTAACACATCCTCTTTTACAAGTGAATCGTTTTTAACCGGCATGTACCCTGTCGATGCGGCAAACTGTGTGTTCTGCTCCTTTTCGGTCAGCCATTTCAAGAACAGCGCCGCGGCCTTCTCTCTTTCAGGTTCACTTTTGGAAACCACAAAACCTGCACCTTGTTGAACAGCTATATTTTCGCCGCCCTCAAATATGGGGTACGGCAAGGTCATACACTCTATCTCGTAAAATTCATCTCTGCCGGTTTCCACCTGTGTTGGAAAATAAAACGCACTGGAGGTTGAGCCGACATAAGATAGGAGGTCGCCAACCTTTACATCGTCACTGCGAAAACGCCCTACCGATGTGTAATGACCCTGTAAATATGGTTTGTAGTAAACATCCCAAATGCGTTTAACCTCCTGCTCGGGGAAGTTCATGGTTGTTGTTTGGCCGCCCTCAAATACAGTGACGCCGAGTTGACGTAAGCCTACTATGACAAAGTTCGCCATAGAATCAACGCCAAAAAGTGCTTTTCCGTCCGAATACTCATGGTATTGCTCAGCGGCATCCGATATGCCTTCCCACGTGGTTAAATCATCTGTCGTAACACCTGTCGCCTCAGAAAACGGTTCAAAGTCGGTGGCGTTAAGGTAAAATATCTCAGTAGATTTGGCAATAGGTACTATTTTGAGTGCACCGTCGGTACCTATGCGCCCCTCTTGCAGAAATTCGGAACGATAGGAGTCCAGTTCCTCCTGGGTGAAATAATCATCAAGTGAGGCTACAAGACCCATCTCATCAATAATAAGCGCACTGTCGGAATAGGAGGCAAATATGTCCGGCATATCGGGTGCGCCCGCTGCCTTGTTTGCGGAATCCAGCACCGCATCCGAAAGTTCGGTTACGCCACTGTAAGAGTATGCGTTGACAAGCACTTTGTTTTCCGCGCCGAGAGTCTCATTAAACTCCTGAATAAGCGCCTCAAAACTCTCCATCGTATTGCCGCTGTAGTAATGCCACACACTGAGCGTTACAACACCGCCGCTATCGCCTGCCGAGCAACCGGCAAAAAGCATTGCGCACACAACTATGCTTAAAATTAAAGCAAATATTTTCTTCATCTCTCTTTCTCCCTGTTGTTATTAGCTAATTTGACACGAATTAAAATGAAATGAAAATCATACAGCTTGGAAAATACAGGTTTTACCTTTTTTGGGTTACTCACTCGCCAGATGCGGGGGAAGCAACACAAAAAACAACCGGTTTTGCGTAAGGTAACTATTTTCCCAAAACTGCAACAGCTCTAAATGAGAATGTTCACCTAAATTGTTGACAATATCTATCAAAGGCATTTTGAAACTATTTGAATAGTGCAAATTTTAGGCAATTTTTTGACTGGCAAAGCACAAAAATGATACACACACTTTATGTAGTATAGGTTTTTGTAACGAAGTCAGGCGGAAAATTTCCAAAAGACGAACTTTAAACAGTGGTGTCAACACGACCTTATTATTAGTGTATCACACTTTTTTCATATTTTCCAGTGTATTAAGTAATGTTTTTTATTTTTTCTGCGGCACTCAGCAACGCAAGCCGAGAAGCCTCAAAGTTTAGCCCACCTTGCAGAAAAGCGGTAAACGGTTCGCGCAAAGGTCCATCGCAGGAGATTTCAATGCTACTGCCCGCCGTAAATGCACCTGCCGCCATGATAACCTCGTCAGCATAGCCTGGCATCGGGGCGGCCACCGGCGTTACAAAGCTGTCCACCGGTGAACACGCCTGAACCGCCTCGCATATGGCAACAAGCGTTTTGGCGCTTTTGGTGTCTATCGCCGCGAGTATGTCGGTGCGCTCGGCACCGACGTGCGGTCGGACGGTATAACCCAATTCGTCAAAAAGCGCACAGGCGTAAACGGCGGTTTTGACCGCCTCACACACGACTGACGGCGCAAAGTAAAGTCCTAGATAAAGCTCGCGCAGTGCACCGCCGGTACTGCCTATTTCCGCACCGATCCCCGGCACGCTCAGCCTGTTTGCCGCAAGTTCGACAGCGTGTGCCGTGCCGGCAATGTAACCACCGGTACTGGCTATACCGCCACCGGCATTTTTTATCAGCGAACCTGCAATGAGGTCGATGTTGTGCGACGGCTCTCGCATCTCAACAAACTCACCGTAACAGTTGTCAACAAAGACATAAATTCTCTCGTCAACCGCTTTTACCGCCGCCGCCGCCTGCTCCAGCTTCTCCACCGAAAGCGAGGGGCGACCAGCATAGCCGCAACTGCGCTGTAAAGCAACCACCTTTACACCGCCTTGCTTACAGCGCTGTGTCACTGCGTCGATGTCAATATCGCCGTTTTGAAGTGGCAGTTCCTCATAAAGCACACCAAAATCGCACAGCGAGCCGGTGCCGTCATCGGCAGTGCCTATCGCCTTGTGCAGTGTGTCGTAAGGCGCACCACTTGCGTACAGCAACGTATCTCCCGGACGTAACAGCGCGAAAAGCGCCACTGTTATGGCGTGGGTGCCACTCATAAAGTTGTGTCGCAACAGTGCGTCCTCGGTGCCGACGACCTGCGCGAAAACTTCACACAGCTTGTCGCGACCGATGTCGTTGTACCCATAACCTGTCGTGCCGACAAGGTGAGAGGTGCTGACCTTGTTTTCGATAAAAGCCTGCAACATGCGGCGCTGATTGTCACGCATGACCTGCTCCGCCACCGCAAAATCCGCTCCCACCGACTGCATGACCTTTTCATGCAGATTTTGCATTTCTTTACTGAAATTAAACATCACTATTTGTATATTACCTCATTTTTTCTACAATTTGTTTAAAATGTCGACCGCGTTCTTCAAAATTATTATAGCTGTCAAAGCTTGTCGACGCCGGCGAAAGTGTGACGATATCGCCGTCCTTTGCGACCGAAGCCGCCAGCTCCACCGCGTGCTCCATGCTGTTTGCGGATAGCAGTTTTATCGGACTCTTCCCGACTGTATACCGCTCAATCTCTTGCAGGATGACCGGCCCTGTCTGACCCATCAGCACAACCGCCTTTGCGTGTTGCAGAAGATGTGGTACAAGTGGCGCGTAGCTGAGTTTTTTGTCCGCGCCGCCGCAGATGACGATAAGTCCGGTGCCGAGCGCTTTGAGACCGGCGATAACGCGCCCCGGCGAAGTGGCGATGCTGTCGTTGTAGTAAGTGACGCCGTTAAATACGCGTACCTTTTCGATGCGGTGCTCCACACCGGCAAATTCACGTGCACATGCAGCCATAATGTTCGGCGACACCTCGTGTTTGACGGCGGCAAAGGCGGCAAGCATATTTTCTACGTTGTGGCGACCGGGGATGTTTATGTCGACGGCAGGTAGTACAGCAACCTCCTCGCCGTCGGGCGAGCGCAATGTCAGCATCTCTTCTTTTAGATAAGCACCGCTGAGCGCTTGCGACATGGAAAAGTAGCTCACCTGCCCTTCCGCGCCGCTTGCAAACTCACGCGACAGCTCACTGTCGTAGCCGAGTACGGCAATGTCTGCGTTTGACTGGTAGCGGACAAGGTTGCGCTTGGCCTCGACATACTCCGCCATGTCGGTGTGCTTGTCAAGGTGGTTGGGGGTGAGGTTGGTCACAACGGCGACGTTCGGACTGCGTTTCATCGACATGAGCTGAAAGCTCGACAGCTCGCACACCACTCGGTCGTCCTCACCGACGCTGTCTATCATTGGCAGTAGCGCATGACCGATATTACCGCCCAGATGCACCGTAAACCCTGCGCGTTTCAGCATATCGGCGATAAGGCTGGTTGTCGTTGTCTTGCCGTCCGAGCCGGTGACGGCATAGATTTTAGCCGGGCAAAGATCAAAAAAAGTCTCCACCTCGCTTGTTATCTCAGCGCCCCTTTGCGCGGCAGCGGTCAGGTGCGGATCTGTCGACATAAACCCCGGCGTGCGGAAAATGACATCGGCGGTGCACAGCCCGTCAAGGTAACCCTCCCCGAGCGAGTACTCGACATCAAAGCCGTCCAGCTCCGTCATAATCTCGCGCATATCCTCGGCGCTTTTTTTGTCGCAAAGGCGCAACTTAGCGCCTGCCTTTGCAAACAGCAAAAGCAGGCTTCGATGTGCAACACCCGCTCCTATAAAGGCGATAACCTTGCCTTTTTTGCCGTCGATATACTGCTGTAATTTACCCATTATCACCCTCCAAAAACGCTTTTATCGCCGGCAGTGCCGCACGCGCCTCGGCAAAACCCCTGTTGTATATTGTCAGCAGGTTAAGCGGATTGCGCTCTATCTGCTTGGTCTTAATGACTGACGGTCGCAACACAAATGCGTTACCTGCCGCCTCCTGTTGCTCAACGAAGGTTGCAGACTTGTTGTAAATGTCGTGTTGGCGCACACCGACGCGCAAAAGTTGCGGATGCTCTTTGTAGCGCAACCGCCCGATTGCGGTGCTTATGTGACTGCTCGGTTTTTTGCGATAACCGTCGGGGCGCGTCATTATGACGACGTTGCGCTGATTGCCGCATGATATAGAGTATGCAAGCGGTAGCGGGTCGGTTACACCGCCGTCTATGTACATTCGCCCATCAATTTTGACCGGTTTTACAAACATCGGCAGTGCGCCGGAGGCCATAACCTTGTCATAATCGGTACTGATATCGTCCACCTTTAGGTAGGCAGGCTGTGCCGTCTGCACATCAGTCGCCACTACCGTAAGTTTAATACCCGAGTTTTTATACGTTATGTTGTCGAGTTTTGTCACATCGTCGGGGAGTTCATTAAAGACGAAGTTGAGGTTGCACATATCTCCGGACAGTATGCGCCGTGCGTCGATGAAGCGACTATCGTTGCAAAACCGCATGTTTATCTTTAAACTTCGCCCCTTTTGACCGGATATATAGTTGACGGCATTAAGCCCGCCTGCCGAAACGGCATAGATATCGTCAAACCTAAGACCGTAATGCAAAAAGCAGTCCAGCACCCCGCAGGTGTAAAGACCGCGTGAACCGCCACCCTGTAGTATTAACCCAACACCCATAAAAAACCTCAAAAAATAAAGGGGCATCGCCTTGTTTAGCCGCAGACACATTAAACAATATGTTGTGTCTGCGGCAGTAACAAGCCATGCCCCTACATTTACTTTATAATATTGTAGCAAGTATACGCAAAGGTGCTCACTACTTTATCTGACCCATAACCTCTTCGGCAAAGTTGTCCTGACGCTTTTCAAGACCCTCGCCCTTTTCCCAGCGCACAAAGTTGTTGATCTTTATGTCGCCGCCAAGAGCTTTAGCAGTGTCGTTTGTGTAGCCCAGCACGGTGACATCGGGGTTTTTAACAAACTGCTGTTCTTCCAGGCAGATTTCTTTAAAGTACTTTTTGATACGTCCGGCAACCATCTTTTCGGCGATTTCCTGAGGTTTGCCCTCGTTCATTGCCTGCGCGGTGAAAATCTCTTTTTCGTGCGCGATGACTTCGGCGCTTATCTCGGACTCTCTTACATACTGCGGGTTGACAGCTGCAATCTGCATTGCAACGTCTCTGCCGTAAGCAACAAACTCGTCCTTTGCGGCAACTGCGTCGGTTGTGTCAAAGTTGACAAGAACGCCGTGTGTACCGCCACCGTGAACGTATGCAACACACACGCCCTCATAGCGCTCAAAGCGACGAATCTTCATGTTTTCGCCGATAACAAGAATTTTCTCCTGCAATGCGGACTCAACTGTGCCATCGCCCAAGGGCAGGGTTAGCAGTGTCTCGACATCGGCGGGATTTTGCTTTTCGATAACGTTTGCTACATCGGCAACAAACTGACGGAAGCTCTCGTTTTTGGCAACAAAGTCTGTCTCGCTGTTAACCTCGATGATAACACCGAGCTTATCCGCAATGTTGGATGTGGCAAAAACCATACCCTCGGCGGCTATTCTGTGTGCTTTTTTTGCGGCGGCGGCAAGGCCCTTTTCACGCAGGGCATCCATTGCCTTTTCCATATCGCCGTCTGCCTCGCTCAGCGCTTTTTTGCACTCCATCATACCACAACCGGTACGCTCGCGCAGTTCTTTAACATCTTGTGCTGTAAAAGCCATTATTCTTCACCCTCCTCGTTTTCGTCACCCTCGACACTGCCGCCACGGCCTTCGATAACCGCATCGGCCATAGCGCCGGCTATAAGTTTAACCGCACGGATAGCATCGTCGTTGCCCGGTATTACGTAGTCAATCTCGTCCGGATCGCAGTTTGTATCCACGATGGCGATGATGGGTATACCGAGTTTGCGAGCTTCCGCTACCGCGATGTGCTCTTTTTTGCTGTCCACGATAAACAGTGCGGACGGGAGTTTGTCCATATTCTTAACGCCGCCGAGGAATTTTTCAAGCTTGTCTATCTCAAGACCGAGCTTTATAACCTCTTTTTTCGGCAGAAGATCAAATGTGCCCTCTGTCTCCATCTTGCGCAGTTGCTCTAAGCGCTCGATACGGCGACGAATGGTGCGGAAGTTTGTCAGCATACCACCCAGCCAACGTGC